>NZ_JBEXHY010000198.1:0-7066 GCF_040608295.1 Micromonospora sp. NPDC005197
CGGCGATCCGGGCCCGCTCCTCATCCAGCGCGGCGAGCTCCAACTCGGTGACCGCCGCGTCGCGCTCGGCCGGCCCGGCCGGGCCGGTCGCGGTGCCGGCGGCGCCGAACGCCACGGCCGCCACCGCCCGCCGGGCGGCCACGTCGGCGGCGAAGTCGGGCGAGTCCGCCGCCAGAACCCGCACCGGTACGTCGGACAGCGTCGCCGGGTCGGGCAGCGCGGTCTCGTCGAGGACCATCAGCGGGGCCTCCAGCACGTTCAGCCCCGCCGAGCGGGCCACCGCCAGCAGCTCCGGGGTCGTCTCGTGCACCCACTCGAAGGCCTCCGGAAGGCCCAGCTCCCGCTGGCGCTCCCGCACCGAGCTCACGTCGGCCAGGGACGGCGCCTCGGTGGCGCCGATCCGGGGCCGGGCGTAGAACGGCCAACCGGCACCCTCGCGGACGAACAGCACCAACCCGCCGTGCTCCTCGGCGCCGGCGACGTCGCGGGGCACCGCGTCGTAGAAGCGTTCCAACCGGTCGAAGATGTCCTTGTGCACCGAATCCACCGCGCGAGACTACACGTCCCAGACTCTGGACGGTGTGATCAATCTTGAGTGGCCTTGTGCCCCCAGCCCTAACGTAGACTCAACAGACCCACGGGCCGACGTCGTCCCCACCATGATCCAACCTGAGTGACGACAGGAGGCCCGGTGGCTCAGCCGTACGCGGACATGACACAGCCGCACCCGCACAGCCCGCAGGCGTCCCCGACGCCCGGCCCCCATCCGCCCGCCCAGGGCCTCTACGACCCGGCGCAGGAGCACGACGCCTGCGGGGTGGCCTTCGTGGCGGACATGCACGGCCGACGGTCCCACGCGGTCGTCGCCAACGGGCTCGGTGCGCTCTGCCGCCTGGACCACCGGGGTGCCCGGGGCGCGGAGCCCAACACCGGCGACGGCGCGGGCATCATGATCCAGGTCCCGGACGCGTTCCTGCGCGCGGTCGCCGACGTCACGCTGCCACCGGCCGGCGAGTACGCCACGGGCCTGGTGTTCCTGCCCGACGACGACGCTGCCGAGGCCCGTGCCCGCCGGGTGGTCGAGAAGTACGCGCTGGTCGAGGGCGCGGACCTGCTCGGCTGGCGGGACGTGCCGATCGAGCCGCAGGGGCTCGGCGACACCGCCCTGGCGGCCATGCCCCGGGTGCGGCAGGTCTTCGTGGCCGCCCACCGCCTCACCGATTCGCCCGCCGGGCCGGCCGGTTCCGCCCTGAGCGGCATCGACCTGGACCGGGTGGCCTTCTGCCTGCGCAAGCAGGCCGAGCGGGAGACCGCCGAGCGGGGCGTGCCGGCGTACTTCCCGTCGCTGTCCAGCCGCACCATGGTCTACAAGGGCATGCTGACGCCCGACCAGCTGCCGGCGTTCTACCCCGACCTGCGTGACGAGCGGGTGGAGAGCGCGATCGCGCTGGTGCACTCCCGCTTCTCCACCAACACCTTCCCGTCCTGGCCGCTGGCGCACCCGTACCGGTTCATCGCCCACAACGGCGAGATCAACACGATCCGGGGCAACCGCAACTGGATGCAGGCCCGCGAGGCGCTCCTGCGCTCGCCGAACGTGCCGGGCAACATCCGGCGGGTCTTCCCGGTCTGCACCCCCGCCGCCTCCGACTCGGCGAACTTCGACGAGGTTCTGGAGCTGCTGCACCTGGCCGGGCGAAGCCTGCCGCACGCGGTCCTCATGATGATCCCCGAGGCCTGGGAGAACGACCCCGGGATGGATCCGGCCAAGCGTGCCTTCTACCGCTTTCACGCCAGCCTCATGGAGCCGTGGGACGGTCCGGCGTCGGTGGCCTTCACCGACGGCGAGATCGTCGGCGCGGTGCTGGACCGCAACGGGCTGCGCCCGGGGCGCTGGTGGCAGACCGACGACGGCCTCGTGGTGCTCGGCTCCGAGGCGGGCGTGCTCGACCTCGACCCCGCTCACGTGGTCGCGAAGGGGCGACTCCAGCCGGGCCGGATGTTCCTGGTCGACACCGTGGCCGGGCGGATCGTGCACGACGACGAGATCAAGTCCGAGTTGGCCGCCGCGCAGCCGTACGGCGAGTGGCTGCACGCCGGGCTGATCGAGCTGGACGACCTGCCGCCCCGTGAGCACACCGTCTACACCCACGACTCGGTGCGCCGCCGCCAGCAGACCTTCGGCTACACCGAGGAGGAGCTGAAGGTCCTGCTCGCGCCGATGGCGCGTACCGGCGCGGAGCCGCTGGGCTCGATGGGCACGGACACCCCGATCTCGCCGCTGTCCACCCGGCCGCGGCTGCTCTACGACTACTTCCACCAGCTCTTCGCCCAGGTCACCAACCCGCCGCTGGACGCCATCCGTGAGGAGCTGGTGACCAGCCTGGCGTCGACGATCGGGCCGGAGGGCAACCTGCTCGACCCGGGCGCGGCGAGCTGCCGGCAGATCGTGCTGCCGCACCCGATCATCGACAACGACGAGCTGGCGAAGATCCTCTCCATCGACGAGGACGGTGACCTGCCCGGCTTCAAGGCGGTGCGGGTCTCCGGGCTGTACCGGATCCGCGAGGGCGCCGCCGGGATCAAGGCGCGACTGATCGAGATCTGCCGGCACGTCTCCGAGGCCATCGAGGACGGCGTCCGCATCCTGGTGCTCTCCGACCGGGACTCCAACGCCGATCTCGCGCCGATCCCGTCGCTGCTGCTCACCGCCGCGGTGCACCAGCACCTGGTGCGGGAGCAGACGCGCACCCAGGCGGCGTTGATCGTGGAGTCCGGCGACTGCCGAGAGGTGCACCACGCGGCGGTGCTGATCGGGTACGGCGCGGCGGCGGTCAACCCGTACCTGGCGTTCGAGTCCGTGGAGGACATGATCACCACGGGCACGCTGGCCGGCGTGCAGCCCGCGGCCGCGGTGCGCAACTACGCCAAGGCGCTCGGCAAGGGCGTCCTGAAGATCATGTCGAAGATGGGCATCTCGACGGTCTCGTCGTACTGCGGTGCGCAGGTCTTCGAGGCGGTCGGGCTGGACACCCGGCTGGTCGACCGCTACTTCCGGGGCACCCCGAGCCGGATCGGCGGCGTCGGGCTGGCCGGTGTGCACGCCGAGGTGGCCGCCCGGCACGCGCTGGCCTGGCCGCCGGCCGGCACCGTCGGCTCCGACCGGCTGGAGGTCGGCGGCGAGTACCAGTGGCGCCGCGAGGGTGAGCTGCACCTGTTCAACCCGGAGACGGTCTTCCTGCTCCAGCACGCCACCCGCAGCCGGCAGTACGACGTCTTCCGCCAGTACACGGCCAAGGTCGACGCGCTCGCCGCGCAGGCCGGCTCGCTGCGCGGGCTGTTCACCCTGCGCACCGGGGTCCGCCCGGCGGTGCCGATCGAGGAGGTCGAGCCGGCCACCGAGATCGTCAAGCGGTTCGCCACGGGCGCCATGTCGTATGGCTCGATCTCGGCCGAGGCGCACGAGACGCTCGCCATCGCGATGAACCGCCTCGGCGGCAAGTCCAACACCGGCGAGGGCGGCGAGGACGTCGATCGGCTGCACGACCCGCTGCGGCGCTCCTCGGTCAAGCAGATCGCCAGCGGCCGGTTCGGTGTCACCAGCGAATACCTGGTCAACGCCGACGACCTGCAGATCAAGATGGCCCAGGGCGCGAAGCCCGGCGAGGGCGGCCAGCTGCCCGGCAACAAGGTCTGGCCGTGGATCGCCCGGACCCGGCACGCCACTCCCGGCGTCGGCCTGATCTCGCCGCCGCCGCACCACGACATCTACTCCATCGAGGACCTGGCCCAGCTCGTGCACGACCTGAAGTGCGTCAACCCGGCCGCCCGGGTGCACGTCAAGCTGGTCAGCGAGGTGGGTGTGGGCACTGTCGCCGCCGGTGTGGCCAAGCTCAAGGCCGACGTCATCCTGATCTCCGGCCATGACGGCGGCACGGGCGCGTCCCCGATGAACTCGCTCAAGCACGCCGGCACCCCGTGGGAGCTGGGGCTGGCCGAGGCGCAGCAGACGCTGCTGCTCAACAAGCTGCGCGACCGGGTCACCGTGCAGGTCGACGGCCAGCTCAAGACCGGCCGGGACGTGCTGATCGCGGCGCTGCTCGGCGCTGAGGAGTTCGGCTTCGCGACCGCGCCGCTGATCGTCTCGGGCTGCGTGATGATGCGGGTCTGTCACCTGGACACCTGCCCGGTCGGCATCGCCACCCAGAACCCGGTGCTGCGCGAGCGGTACACGGGCACGCCGGAGTTCGTGGAGAACTTCTTCCTGTTCCTCGCCGAGGAGGTTCGGGGGTACCTGGCCGAGCTGGGCTTCCGGTCCATCGAGGAGGCCATCGGGCAGACCGAACTGCTCGACGTGGCCCCGGCGGTGTCGCACTGGAAGGCCCACGGGCTCGATCTGGCACCCGTCCTGCACCTGCCGGAACTGCCCGCCGGCGCTGCCCGCCGCGGGGTGCGCGCCCAGGACCACGGCCTGGAGCACGCTCTGGACAACGAGCTGATCGCGCTCGCCCGGCCGGCGCTGTCCGAGGGTGCGCCGGTCCGCGTCGAGGTCGCGGTGCGCAACGAGCACCGCAGCGTCGGCGCGATGCTCGGCGGCGAGGTGACCCGCCGCTTCGGCGGGGGCGGCCTTCCGGACGACACCGTCGAGTTCGTGCTGCACGGCACCGCCGGGCAGTCGTTCGGCGCGTTCCTGCCGCGCGGGGTGACGCTGCGTCTGCACGGCGACGCCAACGACTACGTGGGCAAGGGCCTCTCCGGGGGCCGGCTCATCGTCCGTCCGGACGCCGCCGCGCCGTTCCTCGACCCCGACGCCGAGCCGGGGCAGCGCGCGGAGGATCAGATCATCGCCGGCAACACCATCCTGTACGGGGCCACGTCGGGCGAGGTCTTCCTGCGCGGCCGGGTGGGGGAGCGGTTCGCGGTCCGCAACTCCGGCGCGGTCGCCGTCGTCGAGGGCGTCGGCGACCACGGCTGCGAGTACATGACCGGCGGCACGGTGGTGGTGCTCGGCGCGACCGGCCGCAACTTCGCCGCCGGCATGTCCGGCGGGACGGCGTTCGTGCACCTGTTGGACACCGCGCGGGTCAACACGGAACTGGTCGACCTGGCGCCGCTGGGCGAGCAGGAGCAGACGCTGCTGCACGAACTGGTGCAGCGACACGTGGCCGAGACCGGGTCGGCGGTCGCCGAGGAGCTGCTCAAGCGCTGGCCGGAGGCGGTGTCCGAGTTCACCGCGGTGGTACCCCGCGACTACCGCCGGGTGCTGGAGATCATGCGGGCCGCCGAAGCAGCCGGCCGCGACGTCGACGACGCGGTCATGACAGAACTGACCGCGCCCGCTGTGCCGGCGATGCCGGTGCCGCCCGCCCCGCGGGTGGCTGCCCAGGAGGTGGCACGTGCCTGACCCGAACGGTTTCCTGCGCTACGACCGGCGGCTGCCGGCCCGCCGCCCGGTGCCGGTGCGGATCAGCGACTGGCGTGAGGTGTACCCGCCGGCCGGCGAGGAACTCATCCGCGAGCAGGCCACGCGATGCATGGACTGTGGCATCCCGTTCTGCCACGACGGCTGCCCGCTGGGCAATCGCATCCCGGACTGGAACGACCTGGTCCGCACCGGCAACTGGGACGCCGCGGTGGAGTCGTTGCACGCCACCAACAACTTCCCGGAGTTCACCGGCCGGCTCTGCCCGGCGCCCTGCGAGGCGGCCTGCGTGCTGGGTATCGCCGGCGGCCAGCCGGTCACCATCAAGCAGGTCGAGGTGGAGATCGCCGACGCGGCCGCGGCGCGCGGGTTCATCCCGCGCCCGGTGCCGGCGCCGTCGGGCCGGTCGGTCGCCGTGGTCGGTTCCGGGCCCGCCGGCCTGGCCGCCGCCCAGCAACTGGCCCGCGCCGGTCACGCCGTGACGGTGTACGAGCGCGACGACGCGATCGGCGGCCTCCTCCGGTACGGCATCCCCGACTTCAAGTTGGAGAAGCGGCACATCGACGCCCGGTTGGCGCAGCTCGCCGCCGAGGGGGTGCGCTTTCGCACCGGCGTGAACGTCGGCGTCGACGTCACCGCCGAGCAGTTGCGCGCCGAGCACGACGCGGTGCTGCTGGCCTGCGGGGCCTTGCAGGGCCGGGACACCCCGGAGACCCCGGGGCGGGCGCTGCGGGGCGTACACCAGGCGATGGCGCACCTGGTCGCGGCGAATCGCGCGGTCGCCACGGCGGCCGGCGGCGGGCCTGGCGTGGCGGTCACCGGCGAGGGTCGGGCGGCCCGCGCGGTGCTGCCGGACGGCACCCCGATCGACGCGGCCGGCAAGCACGTGGTGATCATCGGTGGCGGTGACACCGCGGCCGACTGCCTCGGCGTCGCCCACCGGCAGGGCGCCGCCGGCGTACACCAGCTCGACCTGTACCCGCAGCCGCCGCACGAGCGCGACGAGGCCCGGGACCCGTGGCCGACCTGGCCGTGGATCCTGCGCAGCTACCCGGCGCACGAGGAGGGTGGCGAGCGGGTCTTCGCCGTGGCGGTGCAGGAGTTCGTGGACGACGCCGGTCAGGTGCGCGCGGTGCGGATCGCCGAGGTGACCGTCGAGAAGCGCGACGGCCGGCGGATGGTCACCGTCGTCCCGGGCTCCGAGCGGGAGCTGCCGGCGGACCTGGTGCTGTTGGCGATCGGCTTCGAGGGCACCGAGCAGCAGCCGCTGCTGGAGCAGTTCGGGGTGACCCGCAACCCGCGGGGAGCGATCGACGCCCGCGACGACTGGCAGACCGCAGCCGACGGCGTGTTCGTCGCCGGTGACATGCACCGGGGCGCCTCGCTGATCGTGTGGGCCATCGCCGAGGGGCGCGCGGCGGCCGCCGCGATCCACGGTTACCTGGGTGGTGCCGGTGCCCTGCCGGCGCCGGTCGGCCCGGCCGCGCAGCCGCTCGCCGTTCGCTGACTCGCCGTTCGGTGACTCGCCGTTCGCTGAGGAGTTCCCGGAGCCGTGGGGGCGGGGGGGGGGGGGGCGGGGGGCCGCGGCCGGCCGGCGGGCGGGGTCCGGGCCCGCCCGGGGGGCGGCGGCGGGGCCGGTCTCAG
>NZ_JBEXHY010000199.1:0-6914 GCF_040608295.1 Micromonospora sp. NPDC005197
TCACCCGCCGCCCGCCGGGGGCCCGCGCGCCCGGCGCCGCGGCCCCACCGCGGCCCGGGCGGGGGCGCCGGGGGGCGGCCGGCCGCCCGCCCCCACCGGCCGAACCGGACCCGGAAGGGAGGGTTGATGGAGTTCGACTTCGCCGATGAGCAGCCGAAGCTCCTCATGCTGATGTACGGGCTGGTCGCCTTCGTGGTGGTGGTGGGCGGTCTGCTCCTGCTGCTCGACGTCGTCCCGGCCTGGTTTGCCCGGCGACGGGAGGCGCAGCTCGTGGCCGCCTCGGTGAGTGGAGCTCCACTTCCCCGCCGCCCCCGGCAACGGGAGGGGATCTTCGCGCTCTTCTTCCTGCTGCCCACGCTGCTGCTCCTCACCATCGGCCTGGTCGTGCCGGCCATTCGCACCGTGCTGCTCTCCCTGATGGACGGGAGCAGCACCAACTGGGTGGGACTGCGCAACTACGGCTGGATGTTCTCCGACGACTCGATGCTCCGGGTCCTGATCAACACCCTGGTCTGGGTGGTTCTGGTCCCGCTGGTGGCGACCGCGTTCGGCCTGATCTACGCCGTCCTGGTGGACAAGGCCCGGTTCGAGGCCGTGGCCAAGTCGCTGATCTTCCTGCCGATGGCGATCTCCTTCGTCGGCGCCAGCATCATCTGGAAGTTCGTCTACGCCTACCGCGGCGAGGGCGACCAGATCGGTCTGCTCAACCAGATCGTCACCAGCCTCGGCGGCGAGCCCAAGCAGTGGCTGCTGGAATCACCCCTGAACACGCTGCTGCTGATCGTCATCATGGTCTGGATCCAGGCCGGCTTCGCCATGGTGGTGCTCTCCGCCGCGATCAAGGCGATCCCCGGCGACATCGTGGAGGCCGCCCGGCTCGACGGGGTCAGCCCCTGGCAGATGTTCTGGCAGATCACCATGCCGAGCATCCGGCCGGCCCTGATCGTGGTGGCGGTGACGCTCACGATCGCCACGCTCAAGGTCTTCGACATCGTCCGGACCTCGACCAACGGCAACTACGACACCAGCGTCATCGCCAGCGAGATGTACAACCAGGCGTTCCGGTACGGCCAGAACGGGCAGGGCTCCGCGCTCGCGGTCTTCCTCTTCATCCTGGTCATCCCGGTCGTGATCTACCAGATCCGCAACCTCCGTCAACAGCGGGAGGGCTGAGATGACGACCGCAACGCCCACCGTCGCCGCCGGCGTCCAGAAGACCGACGGCACCGCGTCCACCGCCGCCGGGCGGGTACGTCGGCGACTCAACAGCCGTACGGCCACGCTCGTCTCGATCGTCATCGCGGTGGTCTGGACCATCCCGACCTTCGGCCTGTTCGTCTCCTCCCTCCGTCCGGAGGACGAGATCAAGACCACCGGCTGGTGGACGGCCTTCACCAACCCGCAGTTCACCCTGGAGAACTACCAGCAGGTCCTCTTCGGGCGGTCGGCGTCGTCCGGGCAGCTCGCCAGCTACTTCATCAACTCGCTGGCGATCACCATCCCGTCGGTGCTCTTCCCGCTCGCCTTCGCGGCCCTGGCCGCGTACGCGCTGGCGTGGATCAACTTCCGCGGGCGGGACTGGCTCTACATAGCGATCTTCGCGTTGCAGATCGTCCCGCTGCAGATGGCCCTGGTGCCGCTGCTGAAGTTCTTCTCCACCGGCGTCACCCTCGGCGGCGTCACCCTGATGCCGGCATGGGACCTGGTCGACGAGCAGAAGTTCGCCCAGGTGTGGTTCGCACACACCTGTTTCGCGCTTCCGTTCGCGGTCTTCCTGCTGCACAACTTCATCTCGCAGCTCCCCGGCGACCTGATGGAGGCGGCCCGGGTCGACGGGGCCACCCACCCGAAGATCTTCCGCACCATCGTGCTGCCGCTGATCACCCCGGCGCTGGCCGCGTTCGGCATCTTCCAGTTCCTCTGGGTCTGGAACGACCTGCTGGTCGCGCTGATCTTCGCCGGCGGCGGCAACGAGACCGCCCCGCTCACGGTTCGGCTGGCCGAGATGGCCGGCACCCGGGGCAACGAGTGGCAGCGGCTGACCGCGGGCGCGTTCGTCTCGATCGTTGTACCGCTCGTCGTATTCCTGTCCCTGCAGCGCTTCTTCGTGCGAGGTCTGCTCGCCGGCAGCGTCAAGGGCTGACCCGCTTGCCCGCCGCCGCCTGGCCCCTGAGGGCGGCGGCGGGCGACGGGTACCGAGCGGGGGAAGCATGACGAAGATTGATGATGTCGCCCGGTTGGCCGGGGTCTCCACGGCAACCGTCTCGCGGGCCCTGCGCGGGCTGCCGACGGTCTCGGCCGCCACCCGACGCAGAGTCCTCGCGGCCGCCGAGCAGCTCGACTACGCGGTCTCGCCGAGCGCGTCCCGGCTCGCCGGTGGCCGCACCGGCACGGTGGCGGTGGTCGTACCCCGGATCACCCGCTGGTTCTTCAGCACGGTCGTCGAGGCGGTCGAGGAGTATCTGCACCACTCCGGCTACGACCTGCTGCTCTACAACCTGGGCGGTCGGGAGCAGATCCGCCAGCGGGTGCTGCGCACCGCCAACCTGCACAAGCGGGTCGACGCCATGATGCTGGTCGCCACGCCGCTGCGCCCGGCGGACCTGACCGCGCTGGCCGCCCTGGATCTGCCCGGCGTGACCATCAGCTCGGGGAGCAGGGTGCCCAACTGGCCGTGCGTACGGATCGACGACGTGGCCGCCGCGCGGATGGCCACCCGCCACCTGCTCGACCTCGGTCACCGGCGGATCGCGCACATCTCCGGAGACCCCGACGACGAGCTGGCCTTCACCACCCACCTCGACCGGCGCCGGGGCTACCAGGCGGAGCTGCGGGCCGCCGGCCTGCGACCCGATCCGAGCCTGGACGTCGAGTCGTCGTTCACCATCGACGGCGGCAACCGGGCCGCCGCAGAGCTGCTGGCCCGCGGTGTTCCGCCGACCGCTATCGTCGCCGCCTGCGACGAGATGGCGATGGGCGCGATGACCGCGCTGCGCGACGCCGGGCTGCGCGTACCGCAGGACGTCAGCGTGGTCGGCATCGACGACCACGACCTCGCCGGCGTGCTCGGGCTCAGCACCATCGCCCAGCCGGCCGCCGAACAGGGCCGGCTGGCCGCCCGGATGCTGCTCGACCCGCTCGGGGCCCGCAACCTGAGCCCGATCGTCGGTCAACGAACCGCCGGCGGCGACACATCGGTGATCCTGCCCACTCGGCTGGTGGTCCGAGAGTCCACCGCGCCGCCGCGGGCACACTGAACCCCAACCATCCGCCGCCGGCCGGCGGCTGGCGGCGACGCGGCCGGCAGCAGCACCGCCGGCAGTCCACCCACCGCGCGACACGGGAGACGACCCTGAACACCGATCCGACGCAGCAGACCTCCTCCGGTCACCCGATCACCGGCTGGTGGACCGAGGCCGCCATCTACCAGATCTACCCACGCTCGTTCGCCGACTCCGACGGTGACGGCATCGGGGACCTGCCGGGCATCACCGCCCGCCTCGACCACCTGGTCGAGCTGGGCGTGGACGCGGTGTGGCTCTCCCCGTTCTATCCGTCCCCGCAGGCCGACGCGGGCTACGACGTGGCCGACTACCGGGACGTCGACCCGCTGTTCGGCACCCTCGCCGACGCGGACAAGCTGATCGCCGAGGCCCGATCCCGCGGCCTGCGGGTGATCGTCGACCTGGTGCCGAACCACACCTCGTCGGCGCACCGCTGGTTCCAGGCCGCGCTGGCCGCCGCGCCGGGCAGCCCGGAGCGGTCCCGGTACATCTTCCGCGACGGCCTCGGCCCGGCCGGCGACCAGCCGCCGAACGACTGGCAGAGCGTCTTCGGCGGTCCGGCCTGGACCCGGACGGTCGACCCGGACGGCCGACCCGGCCAGTGGTACCTGCACCTGTTCGACACCGGCCAGCCCGACCTCAACTGGGACAACCCGGAGGTGCACGAGGAGTTCCTGGACGTGCTGCGGTTCTGGCTGGACCGCGGTGTGGACGGCTTCCGCGTCGACGTGGCGCACGGCCTCGTCAAGCAGGCCGACCTGGCCGACTGGCAGGAGCCCCAGGAGATCCTCTCCGGCAACGAGATCGACAAGCCGCGCCCGCCGATGTGGGACCAGGAGGGCGTGCACGAGATCTACCGGCAGTGGCGGCGGGTCCTGGACAGCTACCCCGGCGAGCGGGTACTGGTCGCGGAGGCGTGGGTGGAGCCGGCCGAGCGGCTGGCCCGCTACGTCCGCCCGGACGAGATGCACCAGGCGTTCAACTTCGAGTACCTGCTCGCCGCCTGGACCGCGCCGGCCCAGTACGCGGTGATCACCCGCTCCCTGGAGGCGACCGACTCGGTGGGCGCGCCGACGACCTGGGTGCTGTCCAACCACGACGTCGTACGCCACGCCTCCCGGCTCGGCCTGGCGATCGGCGGCGGCCGGCCCAACGGCATCGGCATCGGCGACCCGCAGCCGGACGCCGCGCTCGGCCTGCGCCGGGCCCGGGCGGCCACCCTGCTGATGCTCGCCCTGCCCGGCTCGGCGTACCTCTACCAGGGCGAGGAGCTGGGCCTGCCCGAGCACACCACGATGCCCGACGAGGCCCGGCAGGACCCGACCTGGGCGCGCAGCGGGCACACCCAGCGGGGCCGCGACGGCTGCCGGGTGCCGATCCCGTGGGAGGCCGACGCCCCGTCGTACGGCTTCGGGCCCACCGACGCCAGCTGGCTGCCGCAACCCCCGTCCTGGGCGGAGTACGCGCTGGACCGGCAGCGCGACGTGCCCGGCTCGACGTACGAGCTGTACCGCACGGCGCTGCGCCTGCGCCGCGCCCACGGCCTGGGCCGGGGCACGCTGGAGTGGCTGTCCTCCAACGACGAGGTGCTGGCCTTCCGCAACGGCGAGCTGACGGTGCTGACCAACTTCGGCGACACTCCGGTGCCGGTTCCGGCCGGCGCCGAGGTGCTGGCCGCCAGCGCACCGCTGGACGAGGGCGCGGTCCCGACCGACGTCACGGTCTGGCTCCGCGGCTGACCGGTCCGGTCCAGCCCTCTCCCGCCGCCGCGGCCTGCTCCGCTGCCGTTTGAATGGAGTCCGCCCCACCGCCCCACCGCTTTCCAGCGCCGGGCCGGTGGGGGGGTCGGGGACGGGGACCGCTGCGCATCACGTCCTTTGCTCTGCTTCAACCGAGGCGACAGTCGGTGCCCTTATGTGTTGCGTGGGTTGAAGCAGAGCAAAGGCGGCGCTGGCACTACGCGGACCTGGCGGCCGCCCGATGATCGGGTGATGAGAAGGAGGTCCAGGCCGCTCCGGAACAACCAGCCAACGAGCCGGCGCGGGTACGGGGCGAGGGCCTGTCAGAGGCGGTCGGCTCGGGTGTGCAGCAGGTCGTGCACGTTGTCGATGTCCGCCGGTGAGGTACGCGAGGCGAGCCAGTACATGATGCCGGTGGGAATGAAGAAGAGCTGGAACGCGGCCAGCCCGACGGCGAAGTTCAGTGGTGGCGGGAAGGCCGCGCGCAGACCCTGGAAGGCGACCCCGACCAGGCCGTTGCCGGCCGACCGGCCGACCCCGTTGACCAGGTTGCCGAGGCTGTAGACGGTCCCCCGGTGCTCCGGCGGGTTTACGTCGGCGATCAGCGCGAACCAGTTCGGCGAGTTGGCCGAGGTCAACGCGAGCGCCACCACGGCGGTGAGCAGACTGAGGCCGACCGACGGCTCGGTGACCACGCTGGACAGCACCGCGCCGACCACCGCGCCGGCGCTGCCGCCGTCGGGCACGTCGATGGTCACCGGCACGAAGAACAGCACCAGGTAGAACGGCAGCGCGGCGAGGATGCCGACCGCCGCGACCAGGGCCCGACCCCCCGGGGTACGCCGCTGCACCGCGTCGCCGACCAGCCCACCCACGATGGAGAGCACCCCACCGAGCTGGAACAGCGTGGCGAAGACGCTGCCCACCACCACCGCGGTCGACTCCGAGAAGCCCTGGGCCTCGGCCCGTTCGGCGAACAGCACCGGCAGCCAGACCAGCGAGCCGAACGCCGCCTGCGCGGTCAGGCCCTGCAGGATCAGCCACCGGTTGGTACGCCGGGCCAGGATCCTCGGCACGTCGGCCCGACTGATCCGGTAGTCGTAGTCCGCGCCGGCGTCCAATGCGTCGGCCAGCTCCGGTTCGCTCTGGCCGCGGCGGACGTCGTAGGTGAACAGGTACGCCAGGGTGGCGGCCAGGCCCACCCCGGTCAGCAGCAGGAACGGCCGCCGCCAGTCGGCCGCGCCGAGCAGCCCGCCGAACAGCGTGCCGGCGAGCGTGCCGACGCCCTGGGAGAGCCCCCAGAAGCTCATCACCAGCCCGCGCCGGGTCGGCGAGATCAGGTCGGTGACCACCGAGAAGCCCACCGAGCCGACCGCACCGAGACCGACCGCCGCGACGAGTTGGGCGGCCAGGAACGTGAGGTACCCGCCGGCGAGCGCGCTGCCGCCGGTGCCCGCCGCCCAGAGCAGTGTGCCCACCATGAGCAGCGGTTTGCGGTTGCTCCGGTCCCCGACGTACGCCCAGCCGACCGCGGCCACCGCGCTGACCAGAAAGCTGACGGCGGTGACCAGCCCGAGCAGCCGCCCCGACACGTCGAACGCGCCGGCGATCGGCTTGTAGAGCGGTGGGACGAGCCCGATCGCCACGTTGTCGAGCGAGGCGAGCAGCACGAACACCACGACGCTGTACAGCCGGTGCGCCCGGCCGCCGCCCCGGCCACTCCGGCGCTGGCCGGGCCCGCCACTGGTCACGCTCATGACGGGCAGCCAACCAGACTCCGGTACGCAAGTCGCGACGCGGGTGTCGATCTGCCGCAGGTGGTCGACGTGGTGGCGAACCCGCAGGGGCCCGAGTTCCTGGCCCGCGACGTGCGGGTGGTCAGCGCCTGGTT
>NZ_JBEXHY010000200.1:0-6843 GCF_040608295.1 Micromonospora sp. NPDC005197
GCGAGGACCCGGTGCACGCCGCGACGGTGGCCGTGGAGCGGGCCGAGGCCGACCGGCGCCGGCTGGCCGAGCGCCGCGAGCAGGCCGGCACGTTGCGTGAGCAGCGGGCCGGGCACGAGCGCGAGGCGCAGGTGGCACGGGCCCTCGCGGGGCACCTGCGGGCCAACAACTTCGAGCGGTGGCTGCTGGCGGAGGCGTTGGACCTGCTGGTCGACGGCGCGTCGGGGATCCTGCGGGAGCTGTCCTCGGGCCAGTACGAGCTGGTGCACGACAAGGGCGAGTTCTTCGTGGTCGACCACCATGACGCGGGGCTGCGCCGGGGGGTGCGCACCCTCTCCGGTGGCGAGACGTTCCAGGCGTCGCTGGCGTTGGCGCTGGCGCTCTCCGAACAGCTGGCCGGCATGTCGACGACCGCGGCGAGTCTGGAGTCGATCGTCCTGGACGAGGGTTTCGGCACGCTGGACGCGGCCACGCTGGACACGGTGGCCGCGACCCTGGAGAACCTGGCCGCCCGGGGTGACCGGATGGTCGGCGTGGTCACCCATGTCGCGGCGCTGGCCGAGCGGATCCCGGTCCGCTTCGAGGTGCGCAAGGATGCCCGCTCGGCGCGCGTCGAACGGACGGGCCGGTGAGCGCGAGGAGTGCGGCGCAGCGGAGCCCCGCAGTCGCGAACGGAAGGTCGGCCGGGTGAGCGACGCCGCGTTCTTCGTCGACTCGTGGGATCCGGCGTACGGTGCGTCGTTCGAGGCGTCCGCGTCCGGGCCGGCGACGCCGAGCAGCGCGCAGGTCGACGCCGACGTGGAGCTGCCGGCCGTCGACTGGCGGGCGATCGGCGTACGCGCGGACGTGCGGGCCCCGGACGTGGTGTTGCTTGTCGACGGGGTCCGCCGCATCGACGCGAGCATCTGGACGGCCGAGGCGGACGGCGGGTCCTTCCCGGGGCTGGCGGCGTCGTACGCGGCCGGGGTGGTCCGCTGCGACCTCGGTCGGGGCGCGGCCCAGTTGGCCGGCACGCGGGTGGGCCGGGGCCTGTTCACGGCGAGCCCGTCGGCGCAGGACGTGGTGGCGGGCGCGATCCGCTACCCGGTGCACCGGGTGGGCGGCACCGGTGAGCTGGCGAAGCTGCCGGCGGCCGTGCAGGGTCCGTTGACCGCGCTGGAGGTGGCGGTGTCCGACGCCGCCCGGGTCGACGGCGACCTGTTGGTGGTGGACGGCCCGTTGCGCAGTCGCCGCCAGTTGCCGCGCACGCTCGGCTACATCAAGACCCAGCACAGCCAGTACCTGGACGCCCGGCTGACGGCTGTGGTGACCGGTCTGGCGTCCGGTCAGCGGTCACCGGTGTTCCGGCTCGGCACGGCCTGGGGCGGGTGGTCGTGGTATCTGCGGCTGCCGGTGGCCGTGGGTGCGCCGTGGGCCGGGATCGTCCGGGTGGAGTGCTCCGCCGACCTGCCCGTCGAGGCGGCGATCGACCTGGCCGACCTGTCGCTGGTCACGCTGCCCCGGTTCGCGTCGACTCCGTACAAGGATCCGCGGGCGCCGCAGAACCTCATCCCGATCGCCGGTCTGGAGCGCCGCCTGCGGGCGTTGCTCGGCGATTCCCGTCTGCTGCACCGCGCGTTGACCACCGCGGCGCGCGTCGGCCGCTGAGCGGGAGCGGGTCGCGGTGGGACGCAAACGAGCGGATGACCGGGTGGTCGAGCAGGTGGACACCGGGCGGGCCGAGCTGGTGCCGTCGCCGGACCGGGCCGGTTCGTGGACGCTGCTGTTGGACGGGGCGCCGCAGTCGCACGTCGACCTGACCGATCCCACGCATCTGGAGTTCGAGTACGTCCGGCGGCTGGCCGCCGCACTGGACCTGGTCGCGCCGCCCGGCGAGCCGCTGCGGGTGCTGCACCTCGGCGGTGGCGCGCTGACCCTGCCCCGCTACGTGTCGGCCACCCGGCCGGGGTCCACCCAGCGGGTGTCCGAGGTGGACGGCGCTCTGGTGGAGCTGGTGCGCCGCGCGTTGCCCTGGCCGGCGGACGCCCGGCTGCGGGTTCGTGTGCAGGACGCGCGGGCGGTGCTGGCCTCGACGCGGGACGCCAGCTACGACGTGGTGGTCGCCGACGTCTTCGCCGGTGCCCGCACACCGGCGCACCTCACATCGGTGGAGTACGCCGCCGAGGTGGCGCGGGTGCTCCGCCCGGCGGGCTGGTTGCTGGCGAACCTGGCCGACGGCCCGCCGCTACGGTACGCCCGTGGCCAGGTCGCCACGGTGCGCTCGGTGCTGCCCCAGGCGTGCCTGGTCGGTGACGCGGCGGTGCTGCGCGGTCGCCGGTACGGCAATCTGGTGCTGGTCGCCGGGCGGACGACTCCCCCGGTCCCCGCGTTGACCCGGCGGGCGGCCGGGGACTGGTTCCCCGGCCGGGTGGTGGCCGGCGACGAGTTGGACCGCTTCGTCGGTGGCGCGGCGGTGGTGCGCGACGCGGACGCCACCGGCTCGGATCCGCCGCCGCCGGGGTTGTTCTCCGTCCGCCGCTGACTGGTCGATCCGAGCCCGCCGACCTCTCCGTCGAACTTTTTTCGCGGTTTGTTGATCCGCTCGGGGCGGCGCTGCGTACCACCGGGCGGCCCGCCTTGTGGGGGCGGCGTTGGTCACGGACATCCCGGAGGTCTGCATGCATGCGGTGGCGGCCGGTTGGCATGGCGACGCGGTTCGCGCGGACTGGTTGTCCGCGCGGTCGTCGCGGCCGACCTCGTCTGCCCGGGGGGTCGACGCCCGAGCCATGTCTCGCCAAAATGGTCCGGTGACGCCCCAACCGGCGCCCGGGCGCCACCAGGCGACGACAACCGAGGCCAGCCACTCCGACCAGTTGATCCGGCTGCTCTACGCCGAGCACGCCGGCCCGTTGCTGATGTTCGTCATGCGGCTCACCGGGGGGGACCGGCAGCGCGCGGAGGACATCGTGCAGGAGACGCTGCTGCGGGCCTGGCGTAACGCGCACCGCCTCGGTGTGCAGGGGCAGGGTTCGCTGCGGCCGTGGCTGGTCACGGTGGCCCGTCGGATCGCCATCGACGAGCACCGCAGCCAGGAGGCCCGGCCGCCGGAGACGTACGACCGGGACCTGACCGCGTTCGCCGAGGCGGACAGCACCGACCGGGTGCTGCGCACGATGACGGTGGCGGACGCGCTGCGTACGCTGAGTCAGTCGCATCGGGAGATCCTGATCGCGACGTACTTCCGGGGGCGGACGGTGCCGGAGGCTGCCGAGGAGTTGGGGCTTCCGCTGGGCACCGCCAAGTCGCGGGTCTACTACGCGCTGCGCGCGCTGCGCACGGCTCTGCAGGAGCGGGGGGTGACAGAATGAGCCGGCCAGACCATATGGACGTCGCCGCGTACGCGCTCGGCGTGCTCGACGAGCAGGACACTGAGCGGTTCGAGGAGCATCTCGCCGCGTGCTGGGCGTGCGCGGCCGAGCTGGAGACGATGGTGCCGGTGGTGGGGCTGCTCTCCGGCATCGACGGCGAGACGATGATGGCGCTGGAGCAGACCGCCACCGATCCGGCGCTGCTGGACCGGACGTTGGTAGCGGTCCGGGCCGACCGACGGCGTACCCGGTTTCGTCAGCTGCTCGCGACCGCCGCGGCGGTGGTGGTCTTCGGCGGGTTGACGGGTTACGGCTTCGTGAGTGTGGCCGGGGACGAGGCGCCGGGGGTTCTCGCGGAGCCGACGCAGAGCGCCGCCGCCAACGACCCGCCGACGAGCGCGCCGACCGCGCCGCCGAGCGGCCCGGGCGTCGGCGGCACCGAGGAGGAGGGCGACCAGGTCGACGCCACGGACCCGACGACGGGCGTGCAGACGACGATGTTCCTGGTCGAGCGGGAGTACGGCACCCGCATCAACTTCAGCCTGCGGAAACTGCCCGGCCCACGCATCTGCCGGCTGATGGTGGTGCGCACGAACGGCACCACCGAGGTGATTTCGACGTGGTCGGTTCCCGATGGCGGTTACGGCACGAACAATCGCCCGCAGGGTCTTGAGCTGAGCGCCTCGACGTCCGCGTTGGCGAGTGACATCAAGCAGCTCCAGGTGCAGTCGGTCGACCGCAACGGGGTGGCCAGTCCGCTGGTCACGGTGCCCATGTAAGGGTCGCGTACCATCCTCGACGCCGGTCATTGTCTCAATGGCCGGCGTCGATCCGTTGTGTGACCGAAGGTCCCGTGTGGAGGGCCATACGGATGGACGCTCGATTTGGTTCAATCCATTCGCGTGAAATTGACCACTCTTACTTCTTCAACCTTGACAGCCTGCCCGCCGTACCTATGGGTGAACTGCCAAGAATGAGGAGGGCACGTGGCACAGATGAAGCGGACCGTCATCGTCGCGAGCGCGATGGTCGCACTAACGGCCTGCGCTCCCGCGGGTTACGACGGGGCGAACTCGAGCGCGGCCGAGCCGGTCGCCGTCGCCGCGGCCGAGCCCACCGCGTCGGCTGAACCCGAGGCGTCGGCATCCGCGGAGGCGCCGGTCGCCGACGCGCCGCCGCCCGCGGACGTCGACCTGACCGAGCAGTTGATCGGCAAGAAGATCGCCCGGATGGGCAACGTCGTGACCGACCAGGACGGCTGGGTCCTGTACCGGTTCGACAAGGACACCGCCGACCCGCCCGCGTCGAACTGCGTCGACAAGTGCGCGCAGGTGTGGCCGCCGGCGTTGACCGACGGCAACCCGCAGCTCACCGGCCTCTCCGACGACAAGGTCGGCAGCGTCACCCGACAGGACGGCACCCGACAGCTCACCATCGGCGGCTGGCCGGTGTACCGCTACATCGGCGACAAGAAGCCCGGCCAGTGGAAGGGCCAGGCCGTCGGCGGCACCTGGTTCGTGGTCGACCAGAACGGCAAGAAGAACCTGACCTGCCTGCCCACCTCGACGCCGAAGGCCGTCGCGCCGCCGGCGGACAGCGGGTCGAGCGACGCCGGCGGTTCGGGTTACTCGTACTGATCCCGATACGCCAGGGCACGGTGGCCGGTCGCAGCCGGGGAGGGCGCGGCCGGCCACCGCCGTGCCCGCGGACCGCTGGTCGGCGACCGGCGCCGTACCGCGACCTGGCAGAGTAGCGGGGTGACCGAGACCGAGCCCGCCGCGACGAGGATGCTGCACCCGCCCGTCGGCTACCGGCTGGCCGCGTCGGTCCGCGGCCTGACCTTCAGCCCGTACGACCCGTGCGCGCGCGTCGCCGCCGGCACGTTCTGGTGGGCGACCCGCACCCCGGACGGGCCGGCCACCCTCGCGCTGCGGCCGGCGGGCGGTGAGCTGCTTGCCGAGGGCTACGGACCGGGCGCCGAGCACGTGGTGGCCCGCGCCGACAAGATCGCCGGGCTGCACGACGACCTGACCGGCTTCGCCGAGTTGGCGGCGGCGCACCCGCTCGTCGCCCGGCTGGCCCGGGAGCACCGAGGGCTGCGGATGCCCACCACCGGGCAGGTCTTCCCCCGGCTGCTGCGCGCGGTCTTCGAGCAGAAGGTCACCGGCAAGGAGGCGTACCGGGCGTACGCGGCGACCGTGCGGCACTTCCGGGAGCCGGCACCCGGCCCGCTGCAACCGCTGCTGCTGCCGCCCGAGGCCGCCGCGGTGGCCGCCACCCCGTACTGGGTGTTCCACCCGTTCGGCGTGGAGCAGCGCCGGGCCGACACGCTGCGCCGCGCCGCCGCGCTCGCCGATCGGCTGGAGCGCTGCGTGGACGCCACCGAGGCCACCCGGCGGCTGACCGCCATCGCGGGCATCGGCCCGTGGACCGCCGCCGAGGTGGTCCGGATCGCCTACGGTGACCCGGACGCGGTCAGCGTCGGCGACTACCACATCCCGAACACGGTGGCCTGGGCGCTCGCCGGCGAACCGAGGGGTGACGACGCTCGGATGCTGGCCCTGCTGGAGCCGTTCAGGGGGCATCGGGGTCGGGTGTGTCTGCTGCTGGAGGCCGCCGGCATCCAGGCGCCGAAGTACGGCCCGCGCGCCCCGATCCGCTCGTTCGCCCGCTTTTGAGGCCGCCGGGTCAGCGGCCGGCGCAGAGCCGGCGCAGAGTGCGACCGAGCCACCAGGCGTACGCGTGCTGCACCGCCCGGACGGCCGGGCCGGCCGCGCGGGTGAACCAGCGGTCCGGGAGGCTGAACGCGCGTACCTCGAACCAGACCGCGCCACTGTCGTCCTGGCCGACCACGAACGCCTCCTCGCCCCGCTCCGGGTGACCGGGGAGGGTGCCGTAGCCGAAGCCGGCGAGCGTGGGCGACTCGTCGCTCCAGACCACCCGGCAGGGCCCCCACACGCGGGCCAACCCGACCCCGAGGCCGGCCGTGACCAGCGCACCCTCGGTGGCCCGTGCCGCGTCGGTGCGCATCCGGACCCCGGCGGCGCGGTGCAGCCGCCAGCTCAGCACCGCCTCGGCCGCGGTCTCGAAACAGCCGGTCGACAACGGGGTCCGGTGGCGCAGGTGGTGGTATCCGCCGGGCAGCGCGCCATGCCGGGTCCGTCCCACCTCCGGGTACGTCAGCTCGGCCACTCGGCTGGGTCAGGCGGGCGGTGGCACCGACCGCGAGGGGCCCCGACTCACCCCGCTCGGCCCGACTCACCGAGGCCGTCCACTCTGGCCACCGCGCCACGTCGACAAGCAACGCCCAGACCCGCTCGGCGTCCGCGCCGACCTCCGTGTCCGCCTCGAACCGCATCGCGTCCCCTTCCCGGCGGCGCCGGGCGGGGCCCCCCCCCCCCCCCCCCCCCCCGGGCCCGCCGCGCCGGGCGGCGGCGACCACCCCGCCGGCGCCTCTGCGTTCGTCCCCGGGGGGCTCCCGCCCGCCCGGGGGCGC
>NZ_JBEXHY010000201.1:0-6780 GCF_040608295.1 Micromonospora sp. NPDC005197
CTATGGGTGTTTTTGGGCGGGGGGGGAGGGGGACCTGCGGGCAAAAAACCACAACCCCCCCCCCCACCCCCCCCGGGCGGCGGGCCCCCCCCCCGCCGGCCCGGCCCCCCCCCGCCGCTGACCGTCTAGACCTTCGTCAGCAGCTCCTGCATCTGGGTGATCTCGGCCTGCTGATCCCCGATGATCTTCGCCGCCAGAGTCTTGGCATCCGGGTTGCTGCCCTGCGCCGTCTCCTGCTGGGCCCTGCTGATCGCACCCTGATGGTGGCTGATCATCATGGTGAGGAACTGCTTGTCGAACTCGGCGCCCTTGGCCTTCGCCAGTTGGGTCATGTCCGCGTCGGACATGACGCCGGGCATCGCGCCGTGGCCCATGCCCATGTCCATGCCGCTCGCGCTGGCCATCGGGGCCGGCCTGCCCCAGGCGGTCAGCCACCCGTTCATGGTGTCGATCTCAGGCTGCTGCGCCTGCTTGATCTTCGTGGCGAGCGCCTTGACGTCGCTGCTGGCGGCCCGGGTATCGGCCAGCGACGCCATCTCGATCGCCTGCCGGTGGTGGACGACCATCATGTGAGCGAACATCACGTCCGCGTCGTTGAATACCGCGCCCGCGCCCGCGCTCGCCGAGGCCGCCGGCGCGCTGGTGCCCATGCCGGAGCCGTGGCCCATCCCGGAGCCCGTGGAGTCATCGCCGCCGCAGGCCGACAGCAGCACCGCAGCGGTCACCGCCACGCCGGCCAGTCCGGCACGGCGCAGCACAACAGAACGTGTCAACACAACAAGAAGCCTTTCGGTATCGGTGAACGTGCGAGAAGAACCTCGGCGCACGCCCTGCCGTACGCGCAATGCCGTACGGGCAGCAGCGGCGCAGCGGAGGTTCTATGTGCGCAGCACCGACAACCGAGCGAGACTCAGACCCACCGGCCGCGGCGGGCCCCGCAATACCCGCGACAGCGCGCTGACGTTGCGGATCTGCGAACCGACCGGACGCGGCCTCGCCCACCACCGCGCGATCAACAGCACGAGCACCGCCAGACCGGTGAGCACCGCCAGGCAGACACTCCAACCGGGCATGCCATCGCGCCCCGGGCCCTGCGGACCGCTCACGTGCGCGCAGCCTGGACACTCATCGGTCACGGCAGTCACCGCGGCCGCCACCTCCGCCGGCACGTCCATCCCGCCAGCCACGGCCACCGCACCGGCCGGCCCGTGGCCATGGTGGGTGCCCATGCGCATCCCGGCGTGTCCGAGGGTGTGCATCGCCGCGAGCCCGAACAGCGTGCAGGCCAGCAGCACCCACCGGGCCATCGGCCCGGCGCCCACTGCCCGCGCGCCTGTCACGCAACCACCGTACCCACCCACCGGGCGGGGACCCCTGACACCCGCACCGAACGTGACCGACAGTCGACGGTTGACCCACCAGATCGACCAACGCACGGGCGCACCGACACGCGTGCGAGCTGCGACGCGACCCGATCGTGGCCATCCTTTACGGAGGTAGCGGCGCGGTCCGGCAGCGGCCTCGAAGGTCGTGTCGGCCCAGGGGTTGCATCCGGTACCCAGGTACAGGCTTACCGTCGACCGGACGGCGCCGATGGCGCCCAGGTTCGAGGAGGCGGCATGTCTTTCGTGATTCCGGACGCCTGCACGCTACCGACGGCGCAACAGCCGTTGCGGCTGGCGGAGTTTGCTGAACTGTTCGCCACCGCCGTGCGCGAGGTGGACCAGCTCGACGCGACACACACGCGCCTGCGTCTGGCCGGCCCGGCGGGTCTGGCGGCCACGGTGCGTGACCTTGCCGCTCGCGAGACCGAATGCTGCTCGTTCTTCGACTTCACCGTCGCAGTCGAGCGTATCGGCGACGGGGAGGCCGTGACCCTGGACGTCGCGGTGCCGCCCCAGCATGGCGAGGTTCTGGCCTCTCTCGCGCGCCGCGCCCGTGACGCTGCCGCTCGCACCGCGAGCCGAGAGGAGCGTCGTGCAGCGGATCAGTTGTGAGCGGCTTCGCGAACTGCTCGATGCCGGTGAGGTCACGCTCGTCGAGGCAGCTCATTTCGAGGCGGACCATCTGCCCGGTGCGGTGAACCTGCCCGGTGAATTGTCCGCCGACCTGGCGGCCCGGCTGGCGCCGGACCGCGACCGGACCGTGGTCACCTCCTGTTCCGGCCCGGCCTGCTCGCGTTCGAAGGCCGCCGCCGCGGCGTTCGAGCGGCTCGGCTACACCGACGTACGCGTCTACGACGGCGGCAAGGCCGACTGGGCCCAGGCTGGGTTGCCGTTCGCCGGTACCCGGTCGACGGCACGGGCGTCGTGATGGACGGGCTGCGCACCGGCGAGGTCGCCGAGCAGGCCGGCGTCAACATCCAGACGCTGCGCTACTACGAGCGCCGCGGCCTGCTCGCCGAACCGTCACGGACGAACGGCGGGCACCGCCTCTACCCAGCCGACACGGTCGCCCTGCTCAACGTGATCAAGGCAGCGCAGCGACTCGGATTCACCCTCGACGAGGTCGCCGAGCTGCTCGACGCGGGCCGCCACCGGCACCCGAGCGCGGATCTGCGGCAACGCGCCATCGACAAGATCGCCGAGATCGACCTGAAGATCGCCGACCTGACCGCGATCCGCGCCACGCTCACCGAAGTCGTCGACGCGCGCTGCAACAGCCTCACCAACTGCACCTGCACGGACTGCCCGATCCCGTATCTGACCATCGGCACCACTCGACCCTCCGGAGAACGCGAATGAGCCAGCCCGTCCCGCCGCCGACCCGCATCCCGAACCCAGCCCCGGGGGAGATCGACAACACGCCGCCGCGGCGCAGCAAGGTTGCCGGCGGACTCGCCGTCCTCGCCTGCGCCGCCTGCTGCGCGCTGCCTCTGCTGATCGCCGCCGGGGTGCTCACCGGCGCGGGCGCCGCGATCCTGGAGAAGACGCTGTTCGCCATCGCCGCCGGACTGGTGGCTCTTGCGCTCGGCATGTGGTGGCTGCACCGCCGTCGCTCGGTCCAGCGTGCCATTGCTGGAGCGGGATGCGGCTGCCATAGCACTGGATGCGGCTGCTGACCCCCCGGGGCGCGAGGGCTTACCTGCGGGGCCGATCGCACACCGATGAGGTTTTCGCGCCGCGCCCGTCTGTACGTACTAAATGGACTTACGGGAGGTTGGCACGGTGCGGAAACTGATCTTCGCTATGAACGTGAGCCTGGACGGCTATGTCGCCGCGCCTGGCGATGACCTCGGCTGGAGCGTACCGAGCGACGAGCTGTTCCAGTGGTGGTCCGACCGGGTGGGGGCGACCGGCCTGGCGCTGTACGGGCGCAAATTGTGGGAGGCGATGAGCTCCCACTGGCCGACCGCCGACCAGCAGCCCGACGCCACACCGGCGGAGATCGAGTACGCCCGCCGCTGGCGGGACATGCCGAAGGTGGTGTTCTCCTCGACGACCCGCACGGTCGACTGGAACACCCGCCTGGTCACCGGCGACGCGGTCACCGAGATCACCCGGCTCAAGGCCGAAGACGGCGGCCCCATGGACATCGGCGGCGCCACACTTGCCGCAGCGGCCATGCGTGCCGGGCTGATCGACGAGTACGTGCTGGTCACCGCACCGGCCTTGCTGGGCGGCGGCACGCCGTTCTTCACGGCCCTGGACAGCTGGGTGAACCTCAACCTGGTGGAGACGCGGCCGTTTCCCGGCGGCGTGATACTGACCCGGTACGAGACGAGGCGATGAGCACGGGCCGGACTCGCCTGATCACAGTGTCGGAGGCAGGCCCAGCCATGGTTTGTCGGTGGCGTCGAATCCGGTGAGCTCGGCGATCCTCCCGTCGACGATGTGCAGGACCGCGATGGTAAACAGCCGGTACTCCGGGTCGTCGGGGGTGCGGAGGTACAGCGCGGCGGCCGGCATGCGGTTGATCGTCGTGGTGATACCGCGCCAGTCGTCGTAGCCGCGTTGAAAGAGCCCATGGGAGACCCAGCCGTCCACCGCTTCCCTGGCCGTCGTGGTCACGGTGCCCGGATCGGGCAGCATCGCGAAACGCAGGTCGTCGCGCAGTAGGGACGTCAGCCCGTCGAGGTCGTTGCGCTCATGGGCCTCGATGTACGACTTCACCGCGCCGCGCTCGTCATTCGACAGCTCGTGGGTGGCGGGGCTCCGCCAGTCGAGACGGCGGTCGGGCAGCTGCTCGCGCATCGTCACACGGGCCCGCTGCAGTGCGCTGGTCACCGATGCGACGGTCAGCTCAAGGGCGTCGGCGGCTTTCGACGCCGGCCAGCCGAGGACGTCGCGCAGGATGAACACCGCCCGCTGCCGCGGCGGCAGGTGCTGGACGGCGATGATGAACGCCAGCTCGATCGTCTCCCGCGCCACCACCGATTCCAGCGGGTCCTCGGGGAGCATCCGGTCGGGGTACGGCTGCAGGTACAGCAGCTCGGAGTCGGGGTTCGGCAGCTCGAACGGTACGGGTGTGCGGTCGTTGCGCTTCTCCAGGAAGTCGAGGCAGGCGTTCGTCGCGATCCGGTACAGCCAGGTCCGCACGGCCGCGTGGCCCCTGAACGACTCCCGCTTCTTCCACGCTCGCAGGAACGTCTCCTGCGTCATGTCCTGGGCGTCCTCGTAGTTCGCGAGCATCCGGTAACAGTGCACCTGCAGCTCACGCCGGTGGCGCTCCGTGATGAGTGCAAACCGCGCCGTGTCGCCTGAGTGGACCGCCGCGATGAACGCGGCCTCGGTGGCGCTTAGCGGTCTGGCGTCGGTCATGGTCGTTGATCCTTCCACCGGTGCGTGAGTGCTAAAGGAACCGACGACGTGGCGGAGGATTTCTGATCGGTGAAGCCGCCGACACCTAGGGCCGCGTCGGCGCGCCTTCGACCGGCGGAGAACAAAGACGAGTGCCAGGACCAGCTGGTGCGGGCACACCGCCGGAGCCCGCTCAGGTCGCCACGGCAACCGCCGGCACCACGTCGGGCGCGTCCAGCCGGAAGGCGTCGGCCGCCGCGTCGTCGGGCTGCTCGTGCGCGGCCCGCTCGGCCCGGACCCGCGCGACGTAGTGCGCCACCTCCCGGTCGACCCGCTCGTCGTCCCAGCCAAGGACCGGCGCCATCAGCGTCGCCGCCGGCCGGGCGGCCATCAGGCCCCGGTCGAAGCTCTCGATCGAGATGTGGGTGCGCCGGGTCAGCACGTCCTCCAGGTGCAGCGCCCCCTCGGCGGACGCCGCGTAGACGACCTCCACCCGCAGGTAGTCGTCCGCGCCGTCGAGCGGCTCGCCGAGCGTGGGGTCCTCCCGCAGCAGCGCCAGCACCTCGTCGACGGCGGCGCCGTAGCGCCGCAGCAGGTGCTCCACGCGCTCGGTGTGCAGGCCGGACTGCTGCGCCAGCCGGCGGCGCTGGTTCCACCGGGCGACGTAGCCCTCCGCCCCCAGCAGGGGCACCCGGTCGGTGCACGAGGCGGCCACCGCGCCGCCGAGGCCGCGCACCGCCTCGTCGACCGCGTCGCGCGCCATCACCCGGTACGTCGTGTACTTGCCGCCGGCCACCACCACGAGTCCGGGCGCCGGACTGACCACGGTGTGCTCCCGCGACAGCTTGGCGGTCGCGTCGGACTCTCCGGACAGCAGCGGGCGCAGGCCGGCGTACACGCCCTCGACGTCGTCGCGGGTCAGCGGGGTGGCCAGCACCGCGTTGACGCGCTCCAGCAGGTAGTCGATGTCCCGGCTGGTCGCCGCCGGATGCGCCTTGTCCAGGTCCCAGTCGGTGTCGGTGGTGCCGACCAGCCAGTGCCGGCCCCACGGGATCACGAACAGCACGCTGGACTCGGTGCGCAGGATCAGGCCGGTGCTGGACCGGATCCGGTCGCGCGGCACCACGAGGTGGATGCCCTTGGAGGCGCGGACCTGGAACTGGCCCCGCTCACCGACGAGGGCCTGGGTGTCGTCGGTCCACACCCCCGTGGCGTTGATGACCTGCCGGGCGCGCACCTCGAACACCCGGTCGGTCTCCAGGTCGTGCACCCGCGCGCCGGTAACCCGGGCGCCCTCGCGCAGGAAACCCACGACGCGGGCCCGCGACAGCGGGTACGCCCCGTGCGCGGCGGCGGTGCGGACGAGGAAGGTCACCAGCCGGGCATCGTCGACCTGGGCGTCGTAGTACTGCAGAGCGCCGACCAGCGACTCGGGCCGCAGCGACGGGCAGGCGCGCAGCGCCCCGCGGCGGCTCAGGTGCCGGTGCGTCGGCACGCCGCGCGCGTGGCGGCCGGACAGGCTCATCGTGTCGTAGAGCAGCACGCCGGCGCCGGCGTACAACCTTTCCCAGCCCCGGTGGCGCAGCGGGTAGAGGAACGGCACCGGGCGGACCAGGTGCGGGGCGAGCCGCTGCAGGAGCAGGCCCCGCTCGCGCAGGGCCTCGCGGACCAGCCCGAAGTCGAGCATCTCCAGGTAGCGCAGGCCACCGTGGATGAGTTTGCTGGACCGGCTCGACGTACCGCTGGCCCAGTCGCCGGCCTCGATGAGCCCGACCGACAGACCTCGGGTGACGGCGTCGAGAGCGCAGCCGGCGCCGGTGACGCCGCCGCCGATCACCAGGACGTCCAGTTCCTGGCCGCTGCCGAGGGCGGCCAGGGACCGCTCGCGGGCGGCCGGTGACAGTGTCGCGGAAAGCATGCGTCTTCTCTCTCCTGAGGAGGGTGGGGGGGGGGGGGGCCGGGGGGCCCGGCCCCGCCCCCCCCCCCCCACGTCGGTCGGATCAGGTCAGGGCGGCGGCGTCCGCGCGCGGTCCGTCCACCG
>NZ_JBEXHY010000202.1:0-6721 GCF_040608295.1 Micromonospora sp. NPDC005197
GCGCCGGCAGCCCCGGCGTGGTCGCCGCCGCCGCGCCCACCCGGCCGAAGCCCACCAACTCCCCCGCCCCCCCGCACGCGACGGTCGCCGCGGCGGCCGGAGCCAAGCCGGTCAAGGCCGGCGGCAAGGCCAAGGGCGAGGGCGCCGAGGGTGAGATCGACCCCGAGGAGCTCGCCGCCGTCATCGAGGACGTGGTGGTGGAGGAGCCGGCCGAGCTGGCCCAGGCCGCCGAGACCGACGCCGCTGCGTCGGCCACCGACAACGACTTCGAGTGGGACGACGAGGAGTCCGAGGCGCTCAAGCAGGCCCGGCGCGACGCCGAGCTGACCGCCTCCGCCGACTCCGTCCGGGCGTACCTGAAGCAGATCGGCAAGGTCCCGCTGCTCAACGCCGAGCAGGAGGTGGAGCTGGCCAAGCGGATCGAGGCCGGGCTCTACGCCGCCGAGCAGCTGCGCGCGGCCGACGAGGGCGAGGAGAAGCTCGCCCGGGAGATGGTCCGCGACCTGGGCTGGATCTCCCGCGACGGCGAGCGGGCCAAGAACCACCTCCTTGAGGCAAACCTCCGTCTGGTCGTCTCCCTGGCCAAGCGGTACACGGGGCGCGGCATGGCCTTCCTGGACCTCATCCAGGAGGGCAACCTCGGCCTCATCCGCGCGGTGGAGAAGTTCGACTACACCAAGGGCTACAAGTTCTCCACGTACGCCACCTGGTGGATCCGGCAGGCCATCACCCGCGCCATGGCCGACCAGGCCCGCACCATCCGCATCCCGGTGCACATGGTCGAGGTCATCAACAAGCTCGGCCGCATACAGCGCGAGTTGCTCCAGGACCTGGGCCGCGAGCCCACTCCCGAGGAGCTGGCCAAGGAGATGGACATCACACCGGAGAAGGTGCTGGAGATCCAGCAGTACGCCCGGGAGCCCATCTCGTTGGACCAGACCATCGGCGACGAGGGTGACAGCCAGCTCGGTGATTTCATCGAGGATTCCGAGGCTGTGGTCGCCGTCGACGCGGTCTCGTTCTCGCTCCTGCAGGACCAGCTCCAGCAGGTGCTTCAGACGCTCTCCGAGCGTGAGGCGGGTGTGGTACGCCTGCGCTTCGGCCTGACCGACGGTCAGCCGCGGACGCTGGACGAGATCGGTCAGGTCTACGGGGTGACCCGGGAGCGGATCCGGCAGATCGAGTCCAAGACGATGTCCAAGCTGCGTCACCCGTCCCGGTCGCAGGTCCTCCGGGATTACCTGGACTGAGCCGGTTTCGTCAACCGGACGTGTCGTTTTGATCACCTGGTGTGCAACACCAGATGGTGATCGTCCGGATGCACGAATGTGATCGTTGACGTGGCACCCTGGGTTCACGGCACACTGTCCCTGCCATGTGTGACCTCGGTCCCCCGCGGGCACACAGGGAAGGCAGTGCCCGGCACGGGTGTTGCACGATAGGTGAGCAACGACCGAAGAGATTGTTCATCGGTGACGACCAGAGGAGGAAGGCGATGAACTCGACCCTCACGCCGCCGCCCGAGACGGTGGTTCCCCCAGCCGCCGATGAACGGTGCGACCGCTGCAATGCTGCCGGCAAGCTCCGGATCACCCTGGCGGGTGGGAGCGAACTGGTGTTCTGCGGGCACCACGCGAACAAGTACGCGGAGGATCTCGTGAAGATCACCGAGCGGTTCGCAACGGAGCCCGACTTCAGCTGGCGTGGCGCCGATCTGATGGCGAACTAAATCCGCAAACCGACATAGCCGGCCGGAGGCACCCCACGGGGCGCCTCCGGTCGGCTTTTCACTTTCTGCCCAACCGCGCCCCGCGACTCACCGGCGTCGCACGCTCGGTGCACGGGGGCTAGAGGGTCTGCACGGTGGCGATGCGTTCCTCGAGCTGCTCGATGGTGGCCTGGGCGCTCGGCGGGCCGCCGCAGAGCCGGCGCAGCTCGGCGTGGATCTTGCCGTGGGGTTGGCCGGTGCGATGGTGCCGGGCGGCCACCAGAGCGTTCAGTTGACGCCGGAGCGCCACGCGGCGTTGGGCGGCACTCATGGGTACCGGCGGTGCCGCGGTGGCCGCAGCGGCCGGCTGAGCGGCCCGCTCGGCGGTACGGCGGCGCTGGGCGGCGAGTTGGTCGGCCTGCCGTTTGGTGAGCAGCAGGGAGACCTGGTCGGCGGTGAGCAGGCCGGGCAGGCCGAGGTACTCCTCCTCCTCGGGGGTGCCGGCCTGGGCGGCGGTCCCGAACGACGCGCCGTCGAAGATCACCTGATCCAGTTCGGCGGTGGCCGAGAGCGCGGCGAACCGCTTCTCCAACTCCCCGCTGGCCTGGTCGTCACGCTGTGCCCGTTCCAGCAGGTCGTCGTCGAAGCCGTCGGAGTCCTTGGGTTTGCCGAGGACGTGGTCCCGCTCGTTCTCCATCTCGCTGGCCAGCCCGAGCAGGTGCGGCACGCTGGGCAGGAAGACCGACGCGGTCTCGCCGGGGCGGCGGGCCCGCACGAACCGGCCGATCGCCTGGGCGAAGTAGAGCGGGGTGCTGGCGCTGGTGGCGTAGACACCGACCGCCAGTCGCGGGATGTCGACCCCCTCGGACACCATCCGCACCGCGACCAGCCACCGCTGGTCGGACGCCGCGAACGTCGCGATCCGCGCGGACGCGCCCTGGTCGTCGGAGAGCACCACGGTGGCCTTCTCGCCGGTCACCTGCTCGATGAGCTTGGCGTAGGAGCGGGCGGTCTGCTGGTCGGTGGCGATGATCAGGCCACCGGCGTCGGGCATGCCGGCGTTGCGCAGCACGGTGAGTCGGGCGTCGGCGGCCCGCAGCACCTGGGGCATCCAGTCCCCCGCCGGGTCGAGGGCGGTACGCCACGCCTGCGCCACCAGATCCTGGGTCATCGGCTCGCCGAGGCGGGCCGCCAACTCCTCCCCGGCGTTGGTGCGCCAGCGGGTCTCCCCGGAGTACGCGAGGAAGAGCACCGGCCGGACAACTCCGTCGCGCAGCGCGTCGGCGTAGCCGTAGACCGAGTCGGCGTGGGAGCGCAGCAGCCCGTCACCGCCCCGCTCGTAGGTGACGAACGGGATCGGGTTGTCGTCGGAGCGGAACGGCGTCCCGGTGAGCATCAGCCGGCGTACGGCGGGCTCGAAGGCGTTCTTGACGCCGTCGCCCCAGGAGCGGGAGTCGCCGGCGTGGTGGATCTCGTCGAGGATGACCAGGGTGCGGCGGGTCATGGTGCGCCGCCGGTGCACCTGCGGGGCCATCCCCACCTGGGCGTAGGTGACCACCGCGCCGTGGAAGTCGGCCGCCGAGTGCACGTCGGCGTTGCGGAACGCGGCGTCGAGCTGAATGCCCACCCGGGCCGCGGACTCGGCCCACTGGTTCTTCAGGTGCTCGGTGGGCGCGACCACGGTGACCGCCTCGACGGTGCCGTCGCCGAGCAGTTCGGCGGCGATCCGCAGGGCGAAGGTGGTCTTTCCGGCGCCCGGCGTGGCGACCGCGGTGAAGTCCTCGGTACGCCGGCGCAGGTACTCCACCAGGGCCTTGCGCTGCCAGGCACGGAGTGCCGGGAACGTCTCGAGCACCGGCGTCCGGGCTGCCACGCGAAAGCTCCTCTCCGACCGCACGAGGGCGGACACCGGGCGAGGGCCACGAGTACCGCCGCCCATGAAAACGCCTCCGCGCAGAAGCTGCCGCGAAGGCCGACTCAGCATAACCAGCGCGGGCCCGCGGGCCCAGGCGACACCACGCCTGTCACATTCACCACCGGAGCACGGTCAGCCTCACCACTCCCGGTCGGCGCGCGGATCGGCCCCGTTCGCACGCGGTGGCCGCAGCGTCGCCACCGGGGCGGACCAGCGGCGGCGCAACGCGATCAGGCGCAGCCCGACCACCCCGACAGCGGCGGCGGTGAGTGGTGCCGGCCCGGTGTGGCCGGTGACGTACAGCAACGCCACCGCGACCGATCCGGCCAGGGCGGCCACCGCGTAGATCTCCCGGCGCAGCACCACCGGGATCTCGGCGGTCAGCAGGTCCCGGCCGAGCCCGCCGCCGATCGCGGTGAGCATGCCGATCAGGCAGGCGCCGACCGCCGGCACCCGGGCGTCGAGCGCCTTGAGCGTGCCGGTGACGGTGAACAGACCGAGGCCCGCCGCGTCGAGCACCAGCACCGTGGTGCGCAGTCGGGCGAGCTGTGGGTGCAGCCAGAAGACGGCGAGCGCGGTGATCGCCGCGGTGGCGGCGTACCGCCAGTCGGCGAAGGCGAGCGGCGGTACCTCGTCGATGACCAGGTCGCGGAGGATCCCGCCGCCGAGCGCGGCCACGAAGCCGACGAACGCGACGCCGAACAGGTCGAGTCGTTTGGCCACCGCCGCCGAGGCGCCGGAGGCGGCGAAGACCGCCACTCCGGTCAGGTCGGCGAGGAGCAGGGCGGTGGAGGTGGTCACCGCCGCAGGCTACGTCGCCGGCCGGAGCGCCGGCCGGGGTTCACTCGCGGTACGAGTCGTAGATCTCCTTGCACTTGGGGCAGACCGGCGAGCCCGGCTTGGCCGCCTTGGTGACCGGGAAGGTCTCCCCGCAGAGCGCGACGACGAAGGTGCCCATGACGGCACTCTCGGCGATCTTCTCCTTGCGGACGTAGTGGAACATCTCGGGACCGGTGTCGGCGTCCTTCAGTTCCGGACGCTCGAGAACCTCTGTGCTCACGTCTGCACCTCCAACCGTCAAGTTTGGCAGGTCATCACGGCCGGGTCCACTTGAGCCCGGTCGGGGTCCCACCCCGTACCGTGCCGGTGTGACTGACTTTCGCATCAGCTACGGCACCGAGGTCGCCGAAGCCCTGCGCGACGGCCGGCCCGTCGTCGCCCTGGAGAGCACCATCGTCTCGCACGGCCTGCCCCGTCCGCAGAACCTGCGGGTGGCTCGGGAGATCGAACAGGCGGTCCGGGACGCCGGGGCGGTGCCGGCGACGATCGGCATGATCGGTGGCGAGCTGGTGGTCGGCCTGGACGACGCGCAGCTGACCCGGCTGGCCACCGTCGATGGCGTGACGAAGCTCTCCGTCCGCGACCTGGCCGTGGCGGCGGCGACCGGCGCGGACGGCGCCACCACCGTCGCGGCGACCAGCGCGGTGGCCGCCGCCGCCGGGATCGGCGTGTTCGCGACCGGCGGCCTGGGCGGGGTGCACCGGGAGGCGGCGCACACCTTCGACGAGTCGGCCGACCTGGTCACCCTGGCCCAGACCCCGATCACTGTGGTCTGCGCCGGGGTCAAGTCGATCCTCGACGTGGGCGCGACGCTGGAACGCCTGGAGACCCTCGGGGTCGCCGTCATCGGCTACCGCACCCGCCGGTTCCCCGGCTTCTATCTCACCGACGCGGGCTTCGACCTGGACTGGTCGGTGGACTCGCCGGAGCAGGTCGCCGCCGTGCTGGCCGCCCGGGACGGGCACGCCGTGCACCTCGGGGGTCTGCTCGTCGCCAACCCGCTGCCGGTCGACGAGCAGCTCGACCCGGAGCTGCACGACCGGACCCTCGCCGAGGGCCTGGCCCTGCTGGAGCGGGACGGGGTGACCGGCAAGGCCGTCACGCCGTACCTGCTGGCGCACTTCCACTCGGCCACCGAGGGCGCGAGCCTGGCGGTGAACGTCCGGATCATCCTGCGCAACGCCGATCTGGCCGCGCGCATCGCGGTCGCCGCGGTCGCCCGCACCTCCGCCGTCCCGGCATGACCCGTCCGGCCCGCGTGGTCGTCGTCGGGGACGTGATCACCGACGTGGTGGCGGTGCTGTCCGGGCCGCTCGCGGCCGGTTCGGACACCGGGGCCGAGATCAGTTTCGGCGGCGGCGGGCAGGCGGCCAACACCGCCGCCTGGATCGCCGCGCAGGGGGTGGCCGTCACGCTCGTCGGCGCGGTCGGCGACGACGACGCCGGGCGCGACCGGATGGCCGAGCTGGACCACGCGGGCGTGGACTGCGCGGTCGAGCGGGTGCTGGACGCCCCGACCGGCACGGTGATCGTGCTGGCCGCCGACGGCGAGCGGACCATGGTCACGTCGCGGGGCGCGAACCTCGCGTTGAGCGCCGAGCACGTGGAGAAGGCCCTCGCGGCAGTGCCCGACGCGGGGCATCTGCACCTGTCCGCGTACACCCTGTTGGACGCCGGGTCGCGCGGCGCGGGGTTGCGGGCGCTGGCCGCCGCCCGCGAGCGCGGGCTCACCACAAGCGTCGACGCGGCGTCCGCGGCGCCGCTGCGGCGGGTCGGCGCGCGGACCTTCCTGGGTTGGGTACGCGACGTCGACCTGCTGCTGGTCAACGCGGACGAGGCCACGGTGCTGGCCGGCGGGCTGGACCCGGCGGCACAGGGGCGCGCGCTGTCGGCGACGGCTCGGCGGGTGGTGGTCAAACGTGGCGCGGCGGGAGCGGTGTGGGTCGACCGCACGACGCCGGTCTGCACGGCTCCGGCCCGCCGGGTGGCGGTGGTGGACGTCACGGGCGCGGGCGACGCCTTCGCGGCCGGTCTGCTCACCGCGTGGCTCGCCGGTGCCAGCCCGACCGCGGCACTGAGCCGCGCCACCGACCTGGGCGCGCTGGCCGTCTCCACAGCCGGCGCACGGCCCCAGCCGTAAGGGCCGGCGCACGGCCGCAGCCGCAGCACGGCCGTGACGGTCGAGCCCTGGCCCGCGCGCGGGTCCGGGCTCGACGTCGATGACCGTGTGCAGATCGGGAGAGCGGCGTGGAGGGGAA
>NZ_JBEXHY010000203.1:0-6610 GCF_040608295.1 Micromonospora sp. NPDC005197
TTGGACGCCGCGCCGGTGGGCGCGCCGCCGCTCGGCGCCCTGGCCGCGCCGCCGCCGCTCGAACCGCCGCCACCGGCGATCCGCTTGGCCCCGCTCGCCACCGCGCCCGCGCCGGCGGCGCCGGCGGCGACACCCGCGCCCACGCCGTCGGACGAACCGAGCGCCGCCATGGCCGGCACGATCAGTCGCATCAACGCCGGCAGCGCGACCGCGGCCATCAGCAGGATGGCCGCGCCGGCCAGCTTGTAGTGCTTGGCGTCGCCGTCGACCGAGCCGATCATCGCCGCCCCGGAATACATGATCAGCCCGACCACCGGTTTGAACGCCAGCCAGGCCACCATCCAGGCGATGTGCTTACGCCACCACCCGCCGCCCGACTCGGTCATCGACGCCGCGGCGGCCAGCGGCAACGTGCCGGTGAGCAGCACCATCGCGCCGAGCCGCAGGTACATCAGGATCACGTGGATGCAGCCGGCGACCAGCAGCAGCAACCCGATGATGATCAGCAGGAACGCGGTGAGCCCGTCGGTGCCACAGTTGGCGATCAGTTTGAGCTGCGCCTTGATGCCCTGGTCGTACAGGTGGTCGCTGTAGTGGTCGGCCTCGGTGGCGAGCAGGTTGAGCACGGTCCACGCGGCGCCCACGGTCAGGATCATGCGGACCAGGCCCGACAGCGCCGTCCACAACGCCTGTCCCCTCCGTAGCAGTGCCATCCGGAACGCCGCGGCCAGCAACGACGCCACCGCGATGGTCACCACGAGCCAGTCGGTCTGCAGGTGGATCTGGTCGTTGATCTTCTCGTCGCCGAGCGTCGGCACGTCGCCGAGGTTGGCGAACAACTCCACCGCCGCGCCCATGATGGCGCCCGCGATGTCGCTGAGGATGCCGTCGATGCCCCGCTCGAAGAAGCCGACGACCTGGCCGATCTCCCCGATGTAGACGGCGTCGCCGGTCGCGCACTCGGCCATCTCAGCTCTCCTTCCACAGCACGAAGCCGGCCAGCGAGAGCACCGGGGTGACCGGGCCGTAGAGACCGCCGGAGCTCAGCGGCCGCAGCCGCCAGTCCACGCCGTTCCAGTCCGCCGTGTAGTCGACTGAGAAGTAGCGCGCCGTCGCCTGCCGGACCAGCACCCGGACCACGGCCGTCCGGGGCGTGTAGCGCACCACCAGGAACCCGGCGAGCCGGTTGGAGGTCTGCGGCGGGCCGCCGTCCTCCAGCGACTCACGCATCGCGTCGAAGTAGTCCCGCCCGAGCCCGGGCACGAGCTGCTGCCGGCTGACCGTACGCCAGTCCGGGCCGCTCATCTGCCGGGAGATGGTGTGCACCGCCAGCACCGCGCCCATCGGGGTGTGCGCGAAGCACCAGCGCAGCGGCCCGGTGGCCTTCAGCGGCCCGGCGGAGGCGGAGAACGGGGTCTGCGCGCCGTTGAGCGGGTGCCACGTGACGTCGGTCGGCGCCGCGTCCGGGATCCGCTGTACGGCGTCCACGGTGCGGCAGCCCTGCGGTCGCGACCCGTCCGGCGCGAGGCCGCCGATCACCGGCCCGGACGCGGGCGCGGCCCGGGAACCGGCGTCCCCGCCCCCGTAGAACGCCGCGCCGACGCCGGTGCAGAGCGCCAGCACCACGAAGGCCGCCGACACCTGCCATCGACGGTGCCGCCAGAACGGCCCCTCCTCCACCGGCCCGGATTCGTGTCGCGCGCGCATGCGTCAGTTCCCGTCCGCCTGGCCGCCGGTGCCGAAGACCCAGGTCACGATCGGGCCCGCGGTGGCGACCAGGATGCAGCCGCCCAGCACCATGCCCAGCCGGCTCATGTGCTCCGAGCTCTCACCCCGCTTGTGTGAGATCGCCATCACCGCGCCGGTGATCAGCACACCGAGGACGCCGGCCGCCGTACCCGCCCAGGCGACCAGGCCGAGCGCCTGCTCGACCTTCGTGGCGAGCTCACTGGGCACCGAGTTTTCGCCGGTCGCCGGCTGCGGCACCCCGCCAACGAAATCGCCGCCCAGTTCGGGCGCGGGACGGATCCCGAACGGGATCCGAACCAGACCGCTGTAGTAGATGTCGGAGAGGGCCATTGGGTGCTCCTTCAGTGCTGGGAAAAGGGGTTGGTCAGTCGGCCGGGGCCGGGGCCCGTCGGGGTGGTCACTGGCTGAACCCGAGCGCCTCGACGATCGGCCCGGCGGTGGTCGCGAGCAGGCACGCCGCCATCACGAACGCGATCTGCTTGGTGTACTCGGTCCGCTCCTCCAGCGCGCCGCGCCGCAACTGCGAGGCCAACGTCATGCCGGTCAGCAGCAGACCGAGCACCGCGGCGGCGCTCACGCACCAGGCCATCAGCGTCAGAAGCTGCACCACCGGGGCGTTCGGGTCGTCGACGGCCACCTGGTACGGCTCGATCGACGGCGCCTCGAAGCTCTTCTTGTTGATCGCGTTCTCGCACTTGAACTTTCCCGCGTACAGGGCGCCCTTGAGCGTGCACGAGTGCGACCCGGTGATGTCCACGTTGTCCTTGGTCCGCGAGTGGCCGCTCAGGTCCACCAGCATCTCGACGTCCATCCAGACCGTGTCGCCGTCGGTGAACTCGGCGGTCAGGTCGAACGACCCGTCGGTCGAGCCCTTCTTGCCGGAGCAGACCCGGTCGCCGTCACCGGCCGGGTAGGTGTTCACCGTGGTGGTGGTCTTCAGGCAGATCTTGTAAAGGAACGCCGCGTCACCGCCGTCCACCGTCACCGTGTAGGTGCCCGCCGCCGCCCATGCGGCCGGCGCCGGCCCGAGCAGCGCCAGGACCAGGGCGGCGACGACCCAGCCCGCCCGGCGGGTCCGGCTCACCGCGACCCCCGCCCCGGCCGGGCCTCCACCAGGGCGGCCAGCCGGGCCAGCTGGCGCGGCGGACGCTTCGGTTCCGCACCCACCCGGTACGACGGGACCCACGGCACCCGGTGCACCGGGGCGATCGCGCGCAGCAGCCGGATCCGGCCGAGAAGCGGCGCCGGCAACCGGCCCGGGGCGTCGGCGATCAGCACCACGCCCACCAGCCGCATCCCGGCCGGGTGCCGGCCCTCCCGCATCGCGTTCAACGCGCGGGAGACCGCCCGCAGGCCGTCGAGGCTGGTCCGCCCGACCACCGCGACCCGGGCCGGCTCGCCGATCGCCGCATCCGGCCACCGGCATCCGATGTCGGTGCCGCCGAGCAGGCGGGTGAGGGTGGAGGCGCCGGCGCCGCCGTGCGCGCCGATCCAGCCGATGCCCTCGTCCGAGAGGACATCGCGGTGTCGGATCGGACGCTCGTCGCGCTCCCGTGGTCGCCGCAGCATCACCGGCTGGCTCATCGTCCGTCTCGCCTCCCTGTCTGCTCGCCGTCGTCGGTCGCCGGCCGCGCCTGCGGCGTCTCGGCGGCGCGGGCGGAGCGGTCGACGGCCGTTCTACGACGCGACCGCCCACTCGGTTCAGCGCGGGTTCGAGGTTTTTTCCAGCCGCCGCCCGGCGGAGAAATCCGGGGGCACGGCTGAACCGGGGCCGGGGCCGCCGCGTAGACGGTGCACCGCGATCCGTGGGAGGGAGGCGGCACACCGAGCCGGCGGCGAACCGCCGGTGGGCCCATCACGAACCAGCGCTCGAAGGAGTGACCATGTCCGACCCCAGGTACGGCTACGAGCCGGATCCGCTGCAACGCGCCCAGACGTTCGCCGGTGCGGAGAACGACTACGAGATGGAGGCTGCGGACCGGCACTACAGCCTGCCGGTCAACCCGTACAGCCAGGCGGCGTACGCGTCCACGTCCGCGTCCACGGCGCCCCCGCAGTTCACCGACTCGTTCAACGGAGGGCGGCGGGTGTCGCCGCCCGCCGCCCCGGCCCGTTCGGAGCGGAACTCCGCCGCGCGTGGCTCCGGCGCGAGCCGGAACTCCGCCGCCGCCGACCAGCAGGTGGGGCGGCTCCGCCGCCGGTCCACCTACGTCGCCACCGACCCGGACGCGCTCGTGCGGACGGCCATGCAGGTGGGCGCCGTCACCACGCCGGCGCCGGTGGAGCCGCGACGCGGCAGCCAGGTGCGGCCGGCCAACCCGGACCGTCCGACCGAGAGCGAGGCGCGGCAGGGCGCCAAGAACGCCGGCTTCACCGGCCTCACCCAGTTCAAGGAGTACATGAACACGTACCTGCCGCCGGGTGCGGAGTTCACCGCCGGCTCGTTGAGCGCCATCTCCGGCGTCCTGGAGGGCTGGGCGGCGCGCGGCACGCAGATCAGCGCGTCCGCCGTGACCGCCTTGAAGTCCGGTGTGGAGTTTATCGACGCCGCGCAGAGGGGTGACTGGACGAAGGCCGCGGTGCACGCCGGGAACCTCAGCGGCCTGGGCATGAGCATCGCCGGCACCGCCGCCAATGCCACCCAGCTCACCGCGGCCGGCGGGTTCGTCACCGCCGGCGCCGCGCTGACCAACGCGGCGGTCGACCAGCGGCGCTCGGCGATCCAGCAGCAGTCGCAGAACGTCGACCTGGAACGCGGGCGGACCAGCCCAGGGTCGAGTACGGGCCCGGCGGCCAGTTCGTCGAGCGCGGCACAGGGTCAGGCGCCGGCACGCGGCCGGAGGTGACCGCTCGACACGACCTGTGGGCCCGGGTGAACGATCACCCGGGCCCACGTCGCTTCCGGCCGGCTCAGCGACCCGTCTCGCGCCAGTTCTGGTTGCTCTGGCTGGCGGCGCACTCCCAGATCTGCAACGGCGCGCCGTCGTCGGAGTTCCAGTCGCGCACGTCGAGGCACTTGCCGGAGTTCGGGTTGCGCAGCAGGCCGCCCTCGGCGACCCAGACCTGCGCCGGCCCGCCGTTGCACCAGGCGAGCTGCACCTTGGCCGCGTTGTCCCGGGACGCCCACGCCACGTCCATGCACTTGTCCAGCACCTTCAGCGTGTCGCCGGACCCACGGGTGAACCGCTGGCCCGGGGTGCCGTTGCACTGCCAGAGCTGCAACCGCACGCCGTCGGCCGACTCGCCGCCCGGCACGTCCACGCACTTGTCCGCGTAGCCGCGCAGCGCGAAGCCGGATCCGGAACGGTCGGCGGGACGCGTCGCGGGCGGGGCCGACGGAGCGCCGCCGTTGCGGAACGTCACCACCACCTCCGCGCAGCCCGGACAGTTGTAGACCGTCTCGTTGCCGGCGACCCGGTCGTGGGTGGACCACAGGTAGGCGCGCGGCCCGAACGGCAGCAACGCGGCGGTGTACGCGCTCTCCGCGTCCCGGTTGGGGTTGACGCAGTTCACCCGGTCGCCCCGGGCCGGGTCGCGTACGGCGTGCGCCTCCGGGCAGGCGGCGAGCATCTGCCCGGCGGAGCAGTCCCACCGCGCGCAACTGCCCGCCTTCTCCGGGCGGGGAGCGCCGGGCGCGTCGATCGTGATCGTCGTCGACAACGCGTCGACGTAGCTGACGTTGTACCAGGGCGCGCCCGCGTTGTTCCGGTCGAAGTTGAATTCGGCCAGGCTCACCGGCTCCGCGCCCCGCTCGCACCGGTCGGCGAAGGCGCCGCAGTCACCGACCAGGCAGCGGAACGAGCCGTTCGGGTCGCCGCCGCAGCGCTGACGGGCGAAGAACCGGCCGCGCCAGTGGCCGGGCTCGCCGGCATCCGGGATGACGATCGTGCTCGACTCGCCGGGGCGCAGCGTGGGCAGGCCGGTGATCGGCCGCGAGCCGTCCCCGCTCTCGCCCGCGCCGATCCACAACGTCTCCGCGGTGCCGTTGACGAACGTCACCCGCTCCCCGGTGGCGGCGGTCGCCCGCCCGCCCGGCACGCCCACGATCAGCCCGAGCGCCACCAGCACCACGGCGAGCAGCGCGGCCCTGCGTGCTGGGCGGGGGCCCCGGTTGACGCCCTCGGATGGGCCCGGGCCCCCGCCCGACACCCCGGCCCGCGTCCCACGGGTCGACGACGATCCGGTCCTCACAGCCATGTAGCCCTCCCTCGGCCTGGCAGGGACGCGCCGCGTCCCCCGACGGGTGCGGCAACCGCACGGCGACATGACGGCGCGGGAGAGCCTTCGGTTCAACGGGAAGTGCGGCGGATCGGTCGGAGACCATCTGTCCCGCACCACAGGATCGGTGTAGATCTTGGAAGGAAAGCGCCCCGATAGGGGCCGTTCGGTACCAAGATCTGTGAGCCGCTGGCCGCGAACAGCCTTCCGTCCTCAGCGCGAGATCGGCGCGGTGACCACCGAGGTGCCGTCGGCGAGGCCCACGCCGACGAAGGAGAGGTCGTCGACCGGCGGTGACAGCTCGCCGGTCACCTCCTGCGGGCCGGCCGAGGCGGTCCAGTCCCGCACCTGGTGGGTGACCCCGTCGCGGGTCACCGCGAAGAGCCGGTAGCGCAGCCCCGGCCGCAGCCCGGTCGCGGTGATCCGGATCGTGGAGCCCCTGCCCTCGTGCGTGGTGATCGACACGGAGAGGCTGACGCCCTGGCCGGGCGCCTCACCGGTCGCGGTCAACACCAGGTCGTCACGGCCCCCGCCACCGACTGTGGCCACGATCCCGCCGGTCAGCACCGCGAGCGCCAGCACGACCGCCCCGCCCCAGAGCAGCAGCCGACGGCGGGCGGACAACGCCCGGGGGCGGCCGCCG
>NZ_JBEXHY010000204.1:0-6606 GCF_040608295.1 Micromonospora sp. NPDC005197
ATCGTGGGCGGTCCTGCGGCGCTGGCCGAGCGGATGGCGGCCGGGTTGCCGCCGGAGACGCTGCGGCTGGGCGCCGCGGTGCACACGATCCGGCAGGACGCGGACGGGGTGACGGTGTGCACCGACGCCGGGCCCGTCGACGGCGACGCCGTGGTGGTCGCGCTGGCACCGGCGCTGGCCGGCCGGATCCGGTACGACCCCCCGCTGCCGGCGCTGCGCGACGGCCTGACGCAGCGGATGCCGATGGGGTCGGCGTGGAAGGTGCACGCCGTCTACGCCGAGCCGTTCTGGCGTGCCGACGGGCGCTCCGGCGTGTCCACCAGCAGCGCCGGACCGCTCACCGAGACGGTGGACAACTCCACCCCGACCTCGCCGCGCGGCGTGCTGACCGGGTTCAGCTACGCCGGCGACGCCGCCGCGCTGCGGGAGATGTCCCCGGCGCGGCGGCGGGAGTGCGTGCTCGACGCGTTCGCGGCCGTGGTCGGGCCGCGCGCGGCGGATCCGGTGGCGCTTGTCGAGTACGACTGGTCGGCCGACGAGTGGACGCGGGGCTGTTTCGGCGGTGTGCTGACTCCGGGGGCGTGGCGCACGTACGGGCCGCGGTTGCGAGCGCCGGTCGGGCGGGTGCACTGGGCGGGCACCGAGACGGCGACCCGCTGGGCCGGCTATCTGGAGGGGGCGGTACGCGCGGGCGAGCGCGCGGCGGCCGAGGTGCTGGCGTACTGAGGTGTGACCGTGGCCGGCCCGGTCTTCGGCGGGACCGGGCCGGCCCGGCCCGCGGTGCCACCCGCGCCAGCCCGGTCACGTGCGCGAGCGGGCCGGCGCGGGCGCCCCGGTCAGGGGTAGGTGGTCAGGTACACCTGCTGGGTGGCCGCGTTCGCGGTCCCGCCGGCGTTGTTGATCACCCGGTTGATGGTGCCGACACCCCCGAGCGAGACGGTCACCATGTTGGTGAACCGCACGTTCGAGTTGGTGGGCGCCTCGATGGCCCGGTCCGCGACGACTGCCGGGTTGACGTTGAAGTAGCAGTAGCTGCCCAGGCCCCACGCCCCGTGGCTGGTGACCGAGTCGGCCACCTTGTACGCGGCGTACCCCCGGGTCGACCCGTTCATCCAGGCGGCCTGGTTGGGCGGGTCGTACGGCATCTCGTTCTGGTAGAAGTACGTCCGGCCGCCGTTGCCGTTCCAGACGGTCTGGTACTTCTGGTAGTGCTCGACGAAGAGGCCGTACATGGTGACGTTGTCGCCGTTGACGGTCAGTCCGGTGTCGGCGGTGTTCAGCGTCCACCCGGTCGGTACGCCGCTGGCGGCGTGGTCGGCCCGCCACAGCCACATGTGGTCACCGATCACGTTGTCGCTGTTGACGGTCAGCGTGTTGGTGGCCTTGCCGACGTGCGGCCCGCCGATGCGGAAGAACACGTCGTGCAGCGAGGTCGGGTTCGTGGCGTGGCTCGCCGCCGAGCCGGACGGCCCGACCTCCATCAGCACCGGCGAGTTGGTCGTGCCGGCCTCGAACATCAGGCCGGCGACCTTGACGCCGTCCACATCGGCCACCCGCATCCCCACGCTGCCGTTGTCGGCCTGGATGGTGGCCAGGCCGAGGCCGAGGACGACCGTGTCGGCCCGGTTGACCTGGATCGGCTCGGTCACGTGGTGCACGCCCGGGGTGAAGAGCAGGTGCCGGCCCTGGGCGAGGGCCGCGTTGATGGTGGCCGCGCTGGTGCCGGGCTGGACGACGAAGAACTGCGACAGCGAGATCGACGAGCCGGCCGGGGTCTTGTTGTACCAGCTGGTGCCGGTCGAGTTGGTGCGCAGGGCGGGGACGAAGACCCGGTACTCACCGGTGCCGTCGACGTACAGGAACGGCTTCTCCCGCACCTGCGGGGTCTGCGCGATGACGGTGTGCGACGGGTTGGGGAAGCTCGGCGCCGGGGCGCCGACGACGCCCTGGAAGACCATGTTCCACACCGAGCCGGTCCAGCCGTTGCCGAACTCGCTGTTGCGGGAGTACCACTGCTGCTGCGAGCCGGAGACGACCAGGCCGTCGATGCGGGTGTCGGCCAGCAGGCCGCCGCTGGACCAGCCGTCGCCGCCGTTCCAGAGCTGGATCTGGTTCTGCGCGCCGCGCAGGTGCATCCGCCGGTACGGCGCGGCCTGCGACACCGCCCAGCGCTCCACGGTCTGCCCGGCGGGCAGGGTGACCGAGAGGTTCTCCGCGGCCCGCCAGAAGTTCTGGGTGGCGTTGCCGCCCATCCAGAACGCCTCGGTGCGGACATGGCCGTTGAGGTTGACGTCGTCGGGGCTCATGCCGAGCCCGGCGACCTGGGTGAAGAAGCCGAGGTTGACGTCGGCGGTGTAGGTGCCCGGCTTGAACAGCACGGCGTAGCGCTGCGGGCCGAACTGGTTGGTCTCCTGCTGGGTGAAGAGGGTGTTCAGTCGACTCTGGATGGTCGACGTCGGCGTGCTCGGGTCGAAGACGTACGTGTTCGGCCCGAGGTTGGGGTTGTACGGGTCGGTGGTGCCGACCGGGGGCTCGGTGGTGCCGCCGCCGGTCGTGTTCACCGCCAGCTCCCACAGCGAGTAGCCGTAGGCGGTGCCCCGGGCGGTGCCGTACACGCGCAGGTAGCGACCGCTGCCGGTGACGGTGAGGCTCTGCGTGCCGCCGGTGGCCGTCGTGGTCGAGTAGATGGTGGTCCAGGTGGACCCGTCCGCGGAGGTCTGGAGCTGGAAGGCCCGGGCGTACGCGGCCTCCCAGGTGAGGGTCACCCGGCAGATCGTGCGGGTGCTGCCGAGGTCGACGCGCAGCCACTGCGGGTCGCTGGCGGCGCTGGCCCAGCGGGTGCCGGTGTTGCCGTCGACGGCGGCGGACGCCGGGGTGCCGGCGTTCTCGGTGGACGAGGCGGTCGCCGGGCTGCCCTGGGCGACGTTGGTGCTGCCGCAGGTGGAGGTGCCGCCGTCGGTCTCGCCATAGACCTGGAACTCCCAGAGCGAGTAGCCGTAGCCGGTGCCCCGGGCGGTGCCGTACATGCGCACGTATCGGCCGGCGCCGGTGACGGTGAGGTTCTGGGTGCCGCCCGCGCCGGTGGTGGTCGAGTAGATCGTGGACCAGGTGGCCGCGTCGTCAGAGGTCTGGATCTGGAAGGCGCGGCCGTAGGCGCCCTCCCAGAGCAGGTTGACCTGGCTGATGGTGGCCCGCGCGCCCAGGTCGACCTGGAGCCACTGGGGGTCGCTGAAGGCGCTGGCCCAGCGGGTGCCGGTGTTGCCGTCGACAGCGGCCGACGCGGGGGTGCCGGCGTTCTCAGTGGACGAGGCGGTCGCCGGGCGTCCCTGCGACAGCAGGGTGGGGGCGGCCTGCGCCGGGGCGGTGGCCACGGCCGGGGTCAGGGCCGCCACCAGGGCCACGGCGACTCCGGCGAGGAGGTGCCGGACGGTCCGCCGCCGGGGACGCGGGCGTACGGATGTAGCACGAGATGTCATGACATCGCCTGTCGATAGGGCGTTACGGACGCCGGGGGTGGGGAGCGGTTTTCGCCCGTGGTGCCGTGGATGGTGCCGCCGATGCGACGCCGCGGGGAGAGGAGAGCGCTCTCGTAGGAGTGTTGCGGCGAGGTTGCGACGGAGTCAAGACATCGATCTATAACTTCGTTATTTATCCCGAGGATCGGTTTTGTGTAATTCCCAACCCCCACCCCCGTCCCCCAACCCCGACCACTTCCGGTGATCAAGAGGTTTGCGTCAGAAATCGCGCCCAGGATGACGCGAACCTCTTGATCACCGGGTGGAGGAGGAGGCGGGGTCAGGCGGGGTCAGGCGGGGTCAGGCGGGGTCAGGTGCGGCGGACGCCGCCGTCGGTGAGGAAGCGGGCGATCGGGAGGGTGGCCGCTCCCAGGGCCACCGCGTCCACGCCGAGGCGGCACAGCTCGATCGACGCCTGCTCGTACGGCTGGCGCAGCGCCTGCCGACCGGCGGCCTCGCGGACGGCCGGCAGCAGGTCGCCCAGCGCCATCGCCGCCCACCCACCGAGGACGACCCGCTCCGGGTTGAACAGGTTGATCAGGTTGGCCACCCCCGCGCCGAGGTAGCCGGCGGTGTCGTCCAGCACCCGGCGGGCGGTGGCCGACGACTCGGCGGCGGTGACCAGCGCGGCGAGCTGCGACTCCTCGTCCTCGCCCGGCACGGCGCGACCCCGACGCGCCTCGCGGTAGCGGTCGATGATCGCCTCCGCCCCCACGTACGCCTCCAGGCAGCCGCGCGCGCCGCACCGGCAGGCCCGGCCGCCGTACACCAGGGTGGTGTGCCCCCACTCCCCCGCGCTGCTGGACGCGCCCCGGTAGGTGGCGCCGTTGGTCACCACCGCCGCGCCCACGCCGGAGCCGACAAGCGCGAAGACGGCGTGCCGGGCGCCGCGCCCGGCGCCGAACCACATCTCGGCCTGGCCGAGGGTCTTCGCGCCGTTGTCGATGTGCAGCGGCAGGTCGGTGCCGGCGGCGATGAGGCGCTCCAGCGGCACCCGGTCCCAGCCGAGGGCCTGGGCGTGCACGACGGCCTCGACGCCCTGCTCGACCACGCCGGAGACGCCGATACCGACGCCGAGCACGTCGGCGGTGGCCACCCGGGCCTTGCCGGTGACCACCTCGATGCCGGCCAGCACGTGCCCGGCCACCACGTCGGGCTCGGTGCGCGCCGGGTCGAGCGGGTACTCGATGCTGGCGAGCAGGGTCATCGCGAAGTCGAACAGCTCGACCCGGACCCGGGTCTCGCCGACGTCCACGCCGATCACGAAGGCGTACCGGGGGGCGACCCGCAGCAGCATGCTGGGGCGGCCGCCGTCGGACTCGGCGGCGCCGGCCTCGGCGACGATGCCCTCGTCGATCAGGTCGGCCACCACGTTGCTCACCGCCGGCTGGCTCAGCCCCGTGCTGCGCACCAGGTCCTGCCGGGTGAGCGGAGCATCGAGGAAGAGCTTCGTCAGCAGGGCGGACCGGTTGCGCAGCCGGACGCTCCGGTTGGTGGCACGCGCCAGCTCCACTCGTCACCTCGTTCCCGTCGGCCGTTGGTGGCGACTGTAACCGCACCGTGCTTGACGACCCACCTGCCAGCAACTTTAATGACGACATTCATTAAGCCGTGATGTAACTCCCGGGAAACGCCGACGGACCCCCGACGGCGCATCCGGAGAAACCCCGTCCGCAGCCGGCAACCGTCGCCGCACCCCTATCGACGACGGCGGCCGGCGGACCCCCACCACGCACCGGAAGGGCTGACCGTGTCGAGACGACACCTCGGGATATTCACCGCCGCCGTACTGGCCGCCGCATCGCTGACCGCCTGTGGCGGCTCCGGCGACGACTCCGCCGCATCGCCCAAGACCCTCACCTACTGGGCCAGCAACCAGGGCGCCAGCCTGGAGGCCGACAAGACCATCCTCCAGCCGGAGCTGGACAAGTTCGAGAAGCAGTCCGGCATCAAGGTCAACGTCGAGGTCGTCCCCTGGTCGGACCTGCTCAACCGGCTGCTCGCCGCCGCCGCCTCGGGCAAGGGCCCGGACGTGGTGAACATCGGCAACACCTGGTCGGCGTCGTTGCAGGCCACCGGCGCGCTCGTCGAGTTCGACGACGCCGCCCTGCAGGCCGTGGGCGGCAAGGACCGGATCGTGCCCGCCGCGCTCGCCGCCGCCGGCGCCCCCGGCAAGCCGCCGGCCGCCGTGCCGCTCTACAGCATGGCGTACAGCCTGTACTACAACAAGAAGTCGTTCGCCGACGCCGGCATCACCGCGCCGCCGACCACCTGGGAGCAGCTCGCCGAGTACGGCAAGAAGCTCAGCACCGGCGGCAAGTGGGGCCTGGCGATCGAGGGCGCCAACCCGTCGGAGAACGCGCACCACGCCTTCACCTTCAGCCAGCAGTACGGCGGTGAGTGGTTCGACTCGGCCGGCAAGCCGACCTTCGACACCCCGCAGAACGTCTCGGCCATCAAGCGCTACATCGACTTCATGGCCGCCGACAAGATCACCAACCCGAGCAACGCGGAGTACGCGCAGAACCAGTCGGTCTCCGACTTCGCCAACGGCAAGGCCGCCATGCTGCTCTGGCAGTCCGCCGGCTCGAACCTCAAGACGCAGAACATGCCCGCCGACGCGTACGGGGTGGCCCCGGTGCCGTTCCTGGCCAGCCCGCCGGCCGGCGGCAAGAAGGTCAACAGCATGGTCGCCGGCATCAACATGGCGGTCTTCAAGCACACCAAGAACAAGGACGGCGCACTGAGCTTCGTCAAGTTCATGACCAGCGACGAGGAGCAGACGCTCCTCAACAAGACGTACGGCTCGCTGCCGGCCGTGAAGACGGCTGCCTCCGACCCGGCGTTCAGCGCGCCGGAGCAGAAGAGCATCCAGGAGACGCTCGTCACCACCGCGGCCCCGCTGCCGCAGGTGCCCGACGAGAGCACCTTCGAGACCCTGGTCGGCACCGCGATGAAGGAGTTGTTCGCCGACGCGGCGAGCGGCAAGCCGGTCACCGAGCAGTCGGTGAAGGCGAAGCTGACCGACGCGCAGCAGAAGATGCGCTGACCCACGCAGCGCCGGTGGCCGTGGTCGGGCGACGAGCCCGGC
>NZ_JBEXHY010000205.1:0-6479 GCF_040608295.1 Micromonospora sp. NPDC005197
ACCGAGATGGAGCTGCAGCTCTACCGGGAGTGGTGCCGGACCCCTCAGGCAGCCCCGGCGGACCGGTGTTCTCGGGTGGCCCGGACGACGCCGGGCCACCGGGTCAGCGACTCGTGCAGCTCACGGTGGCCGGCGGCGCGTTGCTGCCGGTCCAGGAAGCGAGGAAGCCGATCGTGGTGCTGGCGCCGGCGCCGAGCGCGCCGTTCCAGCCGCTGTCCACGACCGAGACGACCGCCCCGGTCTGGGTGTGGGTGCCGCCCCACAGCTGACTGATCCGCTGGCCGTTGGGGAAGGTCCAGCCCAGCGTCCAACCGGCGATGGGCCGGGTGCCCGGGTTGGTGACCACCACTTCGGCCTGGAATCCGCCCGACCAGGAGCCGGTCACCCGGTAGGTCGCCGCACACCCACCAGCCGGGGGCGGCGTCGTCGGGGGCGGCGTGGTCGGAGGCGGCGTGGTCGGAGGCGGTGTCGTCGGGGGCGGCGTGGTCGGAGGCGGTGTCGTCGGGGGTGGCGTGGTCGGAGGAGGCGTGGTCGGTGTGCCGCCGGTGCGGTCGGCGACCAGGATGCCGCGACCGTTGGTGCCGAGGTAGACGCGTCCGTAGACACGCGGGTCGCCGGTCAGCGCCTCGGTCGGGTTGCCGTACTGGTGGCGGTCGTCGTTGACGCGTACCCAGGTCGTTCCGCCGTCGTCGGAGCGGTGTACGCCGGGCTGACCGTTCACCGTGCCGTAGAGGAAGACGGCGGGGTTGGTCCGGCCGGGCGCCGCCTTGCCGAAGCCGACGTTGCCGGAGGCGCTGACGCCGCCCAGTTTGGTGAAGCTGGCACCGGAGTCGGTGGAGCGCCACAGCCCGCCCGGCCCGGCCAGCCACAGCTCACCCGACTGACCGGGCAGCGCCTTGAACCGGACGTCGGAGGTGGGCAGGCCGGTCGCCGCCGTGGCGGTGAAGGTCGCGCCGCCGTTGGTGCTCAGGTAGACCCGCCCGGCGCTGAAGCCGTAGAACCGGTTGGGGTCGACCCGGTCGGATTCGATGATCGCGTTGGCCGGGATGCCGGCGGACTGCGCCCACGAGTTGCCGAAGCCGACTGAGTAGACGACGCGTTGGCCGGCGTCGCCGGGCGCCCAGACGAACCGGCTGCCGTCGGCTGCGGCGGCGACCGTGCCGCCGGTGTTGATCCCGGACGGCTCGGTGCCCTGGAACCAGTTCGTGCCGCCGTCGGTGGAGAAGGCGACGTGGCTGTCGTTGGGCCGGTCGGCGTCGGTGAAGTTGCCCGCCCGCACCAACACGGCGGGCTTGCTCTCGGCGTAGTCCAGGCTGGTGGTGCTCGTGAAGACCGGCTGGGTGAAGAGCATCGACGGAATGGTGTCGAGGTCGGTGTGTCGGAAGCCGCCGACGTCGCCGAGCGCGCTGATCAGTGGTGCCCCGCTGGGCGGGCTGACCAGGTCGAGGACGGCGGTCTCCTCCAGGCCACGGACCATCGGCCGGAGGGTGAGCTGACCGCCGGTGTCCCACTTGGTGAGGTCCGTGGTGCCGTAGATGGTGGCGCCGGTGCCGTACATCATCCGGTTGGAGTCGTGCGGGTCGATCTCGACCGACTCGTTCATCCAGCCGAGCTTGGGCGCGGATTCCGGAGGCGCCGGGTTGACGCCGAAGGTCAGCCAGGGCACCGAGCTGATGTCCATGGTGTAGCGGCGGGACCGCTCGGGATAGCTGGTGAAGTCCCAGATCCGGGTCCAGGTCGCTCCGCCGTCCGTGCTGCGGAAGAAGATCGCGTCCGGCCACCAGGAGACCTGGGTGGCCACCATCAGCGTGTTCGGGTGCTGCCGGTCGATGGTCAGACCGCTGTAGCCGAAGTAGTCGTCGGCGCTGCTGGAGGGCACCGGGCTGATCCGCGTCCAGGCCCCGGTCGAGCGGGTGAACTTCCAGACGTCGCCCTTGCCGCCGTCGTACGGGCCGCCGGTGTCGCTGGTGGCGATGTAGAGGTGACCGCCGACCGGGTCGACGACACCCTTGTGCGCCAGGTAGCCGGTGGGCTGCCCGGGGATGCGCGTCCAGGTGACACCGCCGTCGGTGCTGCGGTAGACCGGATTCTCCTTGTCCGCCACGCCGACGTAGATCGTCTGGGTGGTGGAGCCGGCGGTGCCGGTACTCTTGTCGAAGCTGACCCAGGTGAGGCCCTGGTTCTGCCCGTTGTAGCCGTTCGGGTCGCTGGGGTCGGCCCGGTAGTTGCCGGCGTTGGGGAAGGCGGTGACCCGGGCCCAGGTCGCCCCGTAGTCGGTGCTGCGCCACAGCCCGTTGCCGCCCTCGGCGCCGTAGTAGACGATGTTGTTCCGGTTGGGGTCGACGGCCAGCCGCTCACCCATGCCCCGGCCCGGCATGTTGCCACCGTTCTTGAACGGCAACTCGGTGGCCTGCCAGGTGGCGCCCTTGTCGGAAGAGCGCAGGATCGCGCCGTTGTTCGGGTCCCAGCCGTTGGTGTACATGCCGACCGCCGCGTACACCCGGTTGGTCTGCACCGGGTCGGTGGCGATGCTGACCACGCCGTTGTAGCCCCAGCGGTCCGCGCCGACCCAGTCGAGCAGCGGCGTCCACGACTGGCTGGACTGCTCCCAGCGGTAGGCCCCGCCGATGTCCGTCCGCGCGTAGATCAGGTTTTTCTCGGTGGGGTTGAAGACGATGCCGGGCACGAAGCCGCCGCCGCCGACCGGCACGTTGCGCCAGGTGTACGCCTCGGCGGCGGCCGGGGCCGGCGCCGAGCCAGCGGCGGTGATGGGGACCGCCACGACGGCCGTTGCGACGGCCAACGCCGACACGAGAGCGCCGGCCAGTGATCTGGGCATCTGTGGTTCCTCTCGGGGGTGCAGACCCGGGAGACGGGATCGACCAGGGTGGCGTCGCGGCCCGGGGGACGGGCGACGACGCGGGAAGGATCGACCGAAGGTGGTGCGCCGTGGCCCGGGGGACGGACGACGACGCGGGGGACGGATCGGAGCTTGCCCTGGCTCCAACCACCCGACGCGAGGCTCCCGCGATCGAGGAACGCACTCACCCTAACCGATTCAACGCCGCTATGGAAGCGCTCCCACCATCGACGGCGGGACCGGTCGACGCGCGGCGCGGGCAGGTCCGGTGGGTCCGTCGTCCGGATCGGGTGAGGTCCGCTCACCCCGGTGGCCGACACCATCGGAGCCGGCGGGCCAGCCGGCCACTCGCGTCAACCGGTCCGCCAGCCAGCGCACGCAGCGAGGGAGGGCCGATGGCCATCGCGACGATCACGCGCACCGACCAGGACATCCAGTCCGCCGTACTCGACGAGTTGACCTGGGAACCCCGGGTGCAGCCGCACGAGATCGGCGTGACCGTCGCCGAGGGCGTCGTCACGTTGACCGGGCGGGTGGACAGCTACGCGAAGAAGTGGGCCGCAGAACGGGCCGCGCACCGGGTCGTCGGAGTCCGCGCGGTCGCCAACGATCTGACCGTGCAGCTGCCCGGCAGCCACGAGCGCGCCGACCCGGACGTGGCCGCCGCGGCGGGCAACGCCCTGGAGTGGGACGCGTTCGTGCCCATCGAGAAGCTCCAGGTCACCGTCTCAGCCGGCTGGGTGACGCTGCACGGCGAGGTCGAGTGGGAGTACCAGCGCCGGGCCGCCGAGCGGGCGGTCTCCCGGCTCACCGGCGTGCGGGGCGTCAGCAACGGCGTGACCGTGCGGCCGAGCGCGCCGCCGGACAGCGCGAACGTGGCCGACCGGATCGTGGACGCGCTGGCCCGGGCCGGCGCCACCGAGGCCGAACGGATCACCGTCCGGGTGCACGGCGACACGGCGGTGCTCGCCGGACTGGTGAACTCCATGCCCGAACGCGCCGAGGTGGAGCAGGTGGCCTGGTCCGCACCGGGCATCCGGGAGGTCCAGAACCACATCGCTGTCGCACCGGTCCTGCGCTGAGCGCGCAACCACCCGGGGCGGGTGAGCCGGCCTCACCCGCCCCGGAGGCAGGCTGGGCGCATGAGTGATCCGAACGGGCTGATCCAACCCGGGCGCCCCGCGCCCGGCTTCACCCTGGCGAGCACTCCGGACGGGCGCCAGACCGGCCCCGAGCAGTTCCGGGGTCGCCCGGTCGTGCTCGTCTTCTACCCCGCCGACTGGAGCCCGGTCTGTGGGGACCAGATGTCGCTCTATCAGGCGGCGGCACCGGTGTTCGACCAGTACCAGGCGATGGTGCTCGGCATCTCGGTGGACAGCATCTGGTCGCACCGCGCGTTCGCCGAGAGCCGGGGCATCACCTTCCCGCTGCTGTCCGACTTCGAGCCCAAGGGCGAGGTGGCCCGCCAGTACGGCGCGTACACCCCGCAGGGCGAGGCGGCCCGCGCGCTGGTGGTGCTCGACCAGGCCGGGATGGTGGCGTGGAGCTACCTGTCGGCCCCCGACGTCAACCCGGGCGCGGACGGGATCTTCGACGCGCTGGACAACCTCGCCCGCGATCGGAAGGTGATGGCCCGATGACCACCCCACTTCAGGTCACCGCCCGGCTCCGGGAGCCGGTGACCATCGAGGACCACGTCCGCGGGCCGTCCAACGCCCCGGTGACCATGATCGAGTACGGCGACTTCCAGTGCCGGTTCTGCGGTGCCGCGTACGCCAACCTGCACGAGTTGCTGCGCCAGCGCGCCGACACGGTACGGCTGGTCTACCGGTACTTCCCGATCGCCAACGTCCACCCGTACGCCGAACGGGCCGCGGAGACGGCGGAGGCCGCCGCGGCGCGGGGCAAGTTCTGGGAGATGCACGACTGGCTGTACGAGCACCAGGACCAGCTGGACCCCGTGCACCTCTCGCTCGGCGTCGAGCAGCTCGGGCTGCCGCCGGACGAGCTGAACGGCGAGGTGGAGCGCGGAAAGTTCGCCGACCGGGTACGCCGAGACTTCGTCGGCGGGATCCGCAGCGGGGTCAACGGCACGCCGACGCTCTTCGTCAACGACGTCCGGCACGACGGCGGGTACGACCTGCCCGACCTGCTGGCCGCCGTGGACGCGGCGGCGAACGCCTGATCGGGGCGGCTGCCCGGCCGCTCAGATCAGCCGCAGCTCGCGCGCCCGCCGGACCGCCTCGCGCCGGCGGGTCGCGCCGAGCTTGCGGTAGATGTTGCGCACGTGGGTCTTCACCGTGTTGATCGACAACGACAGCTCGGCGGCGATCTCCACGTTGGACAGGATGCTCTGCAGGTAGCGCAGGATGGTCAGCTCCCGCTCGGTGAGCGGCTCGTCGGGCAGGCCACCCGGCTCGACCGCCGGCCGGGGCGCGCTCTCCTCGACGCCCCGGACCAGATCGCTGACCAGCGAGAAGTGTGCGGTGCCCGCATCCAGGTGGGCGGCCAGCAGGTCCCGCACCGACGGTTGGGCCCGGGTGAACGCCCGGCGGCAGCCCTGCGGGCCGGCCAGGTCCAGCACCTGCTCCAGGACGCGCCCGGCCCGGCGTACGTCCCCGGCCCGCTCGGCGAGCACCGCCTCCAGCAGGCCGGCGTCCAGGCGTACCGGAAGGGGCCAGGCGGCGGCCGGCGGCGCCTGCCAGTCCGGCAGCGCCCGCCCGGCGGCGCCGAGGTCGCCGGCCCGCAGCTCCACCCGGGCCAGGGCCACGTCGAGCGCCGGGGTGGCCGCGTCGCCGGTCACACCGGCCAGCAGGTCGCGGGCGCTGTCCAGGTCACCCCGCTCGGCCCGGGTCTCGATTTCGGCCGCCCGGAGCAGGCCCGACAGTTCGGCAGCGGCCGGCTCGTCGGGCAGAGCCTCCCGGGCGCGGGCGAGCAGCCGCTGGGCGGCCGCCGGGTCGCCGGCGTCCCGGTCCAGCCCCGCACGACACCACGCGAGGACCGCCGCCGCCACCGGCTCCGCGCTCGACCCCGACCCGTCGGCGGGACCCGCCTCCGCGAGGCCGACCCCACCGCCCGGACCCGCCGAGCCCACCGCGCCAGCCGAGCCCACCGCGCCAACCGCACCGGCCGGGCCGACCGCGAAGGCCGCGCCGGTTGCCGGGGCGGCGAGCGCGAGGTTCGCGGCAGCCTCCTCGGGTTGGTCGCGGTGCAGGGCCACCACTGCCAACGCCAGGTACGCGTAGCCGCAGTCGAGCCGGGAGGACCAGCCCCGGCAGGGCGACATGCCCAGCGCGTCGCGGGCCGCCGCCTCGGCCGCGCGCAGGTCACCGCGGACGGCGAGCAGGAGCGCGGAACGGCTGGCGGCGACCAGCTCGGTGCGCGGCCGATCCGCCTCCCGGGCCGCCGCCCGGGCACGGACGAACCGCGCGTCGGGCAGCGCGCCGGCCGACAGCTCGACGAGACCCAACGCGGTGCCCGTGAAGGCCCGCAGGTCGGCGTCGTCGGCGTCCGACGGGCGGGTCGACGTGGGCTCGGGCACCCGAGCCGCCTGGTCATCCGGCGACCCGGCTGCGCGGCGATCCGGCACCCCGGCGGGTGGGCCGTCGGTCGGGCGGGT
>NZ_JBEXHY010000206.1:0-6350 GCF_040608295.1 Micromonospora sp. NPDC005197
TCCCGGCCGTCCGCAGGGCGGGACGAGGCGGGCAGCGCGACGCGCCCGTCGCGCGCCGTGACAGACTGACCGCTGTGTTGCGCTGGCTGACTGCAGGTGAATCGCACGGTCCCGCCCTCGTCGCGCTGATGGAGGGGGTGCCGGCCGGCATCGAGGTGAGCACCACCGAGATCGCGGGCGAGCTTGCCCGCCGTCGGCTGGGCTACGGCCGTGGTGCCCGGATGTCGTTCGAGCAGGACGAGGTCGAGGTGATCGGCGGGCTGCGGCACGGCGTGACCCTGGGCAGCCCGGTGGCGATCCGGGTGGGCAACTCCGAGTGGCCGAAGTGGCGCACGGTGATGGCCGCCGATCCCGTCGACCCCGACGAGCTGGCCCGGCAGGCCCGCAACGCGCCGCTGACCCGCCCCCGGCCCGGCCACGCCGACCTGGCCGGCATGCAGAAGTACGGCCACCACGATGCCCGGCCGATCCTGGAGCGCGCCAGCGCCCGGGAGACCGCCGCCCGGGTGGCCGTCGGCGCCGTCGCCAAGGCGCTGATCCGGCAGGCCCTGGGCATCGAGATCGTCTCGCACGTCGTCGAGCTGGGGCCGGTGGCCGCGAAGCCCGGGCTGCGCCCGACCCCGTCCGACGCCGACCGCATCGACGCCGACCCGCTGCGCTGCCTCGACCCGGAGGCCAGCGCCCTGATGGTCGCCGAGGTGGACGCCGCGAAGAAGGCCGCCGACACCCTCGGCGGCGTGGTGGAGGTGCTGGCGTACGGGGTGCCGCCGGGCCTGGGCAGTCACGTGCAGTGGGACCGCAAACTCGACGCCCGGTTGGCCACGGCGCTGATGTCGATCCAGGCGATCAAGGGGGTGGAGATCGGCGACGGGTGGCAGCAGGCCCGCTCCCGTGGCTCCGAGGCGCACGACGAGATCATCCCGTCGGCCACCGGCGTCCGCCGCGTCACCGACCGGGCCGGCGGGCTGGAGGGCGGCATCACCACCGGCGAGCCGCTGCGGGTGCGCGCCGCCATGAAGCCGATCTCCTCGCTGAACCGTGCGCTGGCCACCGTGGATGTCGTCACGGGCGAGCCGGCGACCGCCATCAACCAGCGCTCCGACGTCTGCGCGGTGCCCGCCGCCGCGGTCGTCGCCGAGGCGATGGTGGCGCTCGTGCTGGCGGAGGCGGCCACCGAGAAGTTCGGCGGTGACTCGGTCGCCGAGATCCGCCGCAACCTGGCCGGCTACCTCGACGCGTTGGTCATCCGCTGATGGCGCCGGTCGTGGTCCTGGTCGGGGCGCCCGGCTGCGGTAAGACCACCGTGGGGCAGGCGCTCGCCGCCACCCTCGGCGTGGAGTTCCGGGACACCGACGCCGACATCGAGCAGCTGGCCGGCAAGAGCATCCCGGAGATCTTCATCGACGAGGGTGAGGACCACTTCCGGGCCCTGGAGCGGGCCGCCGTGGCGGCGGCGCTCGCCGCCGGCACCGGTGTGCTCGCCCTCGGCGGCGGCGCCGTGCTGGCCGAGGAGACCCGGGCGGCCCTGGTGGGGCATCGGGTCGTGCACCTCTCGGTGGAGCTGCCCGACGCGGTGAAGCGGGTCGGGCTCGGCGCGGGCCGGCCGCTGCTGGCGATCAATCCGCGCGCCACCCTCAAGCACCTGATGGATCAGCGCCGGCCGCTCTACGCCGAGGTGGCCACCGAGACGGTGATCACCGACGGCCGGACCCCGGCGGCGGTCGTCGCCGAGATCGCCGCCCTGCTTCCGCGCTGACGCCGGACCGGCCCTCCGGGCGGCGGTCGGTGCGTTCGCCGCCCGGTGCGGGCCTCCGCTCAGGTGCGAGCGACCAGGTCGAGGACGTCGGCCAGCGCTTTCGGCTCGCTGAGCATCGGCCAGTGCCCGGTGGGCAGCTCGTGCAGCTGGCCGTCGGCCAGGCCGGTGAAGAACGGGTGCCCCTCGTCGATCATCTGCCGCACCACCGCCAGCGGGAAGGTGCTGGCGACCAGCGCGGTCGGCACCGGGCGGCCACCCGTGCGGCGTACCGGATCGGTCGCCGTCCGCAGGGGCTGCGCGGTGCAGCGCTCGCGCAGGAGGGACAGCGTCGGCTCGTCCAGGCCGGCCAGGTTGGTCGGGTCGGCCGCCGGGTCCCAGGCCGGCGGTGGCAGCAGGTACCCGTCGCCGATCGCCGCGCGCAGCCGCTGCTGCTCCGGCGGCGGCACCGTGTCGAACTGCGCCGTGCCGTCCGGCAGCGGCCCGCTCTCCACGTAGACCACCCGGGCGATGCGGTCCGGGATGACGTCGGCCGCCTGGGCCACCGGCATGCCGCCGCCCGAGTGCCCGACCAGCAGCACGTCGCGCAGATCCTCGACCTCGATCAGCCGGACGATGTCGGTGGTGTGCGTCTGCAGGGTCACCTGCGGCCCGGCGAGGTGGTGGCGCTCGGCCACCCCGGTCAGCGTCATCGGGTGGACGTCGTGGCCCTGCGCGCGCAGCAGACCGGTCACCTCCCGCCACGCCCAGGCGCCCAACCAGAACCCGGGCACCAGTACGAACGTCGCCATCTGTCACTCCTTCTCTCGGCTACCGAGCGACCGTACGATCGAAACCGGACAGGATCCGCCCGGTTTGAAGGAGTGGCCCGTGTCTCATCCCGCCGGTCGGGTGCTGGCCCTGCTCGAGCTGCTCCAGGCCCGGCACCGGGCGACCGCCGGCGACCTCGCCGACCGGCTCGGTGTGGACGAACGGACCGTGCGCCGCTACGCGGCCACCCTGGTCGAGCTGGGCATCCCGGTGCTCGCCGACCGGGGCCGCCACGGCGGCTACCGGCTGCATCCCGGGTTCAAGCTGCCGCCGCTGATGCTCACCGACGACGAGGCGGTGGCCGTGCTGCTCGGCCTGGTCGTCGCCGAACGGGTCGGGCTGGCCACCGAGCTGCCGGCCACGGCGACCGCCCTGGCGAAGATCCGCCGGGTGCTGCCGGCGGCGTTGGCCGACCGGCTGACCGCCGTGCAGGAGCACCTCGGCTTCACCCTGCGGCGGCCCGAGCCCCAGGCGCGACCGGCGTCGGGCACCCTGCTGGCCCTGGCCGCGGCCGCCCGGCACCGGCAGCGGGTGAGCCTGGACTACCGCTCGTGGCGCGGTGAGCTGTCGCATCGCGACCTCGACCCGTACGGGCTGGTCTTCCACGCCGGCCGCTGGTACGTCACCGGCCACGACCACCGGCGCGGAGAGGTGCGCACCTTCCGACTGGACCGGATCGGCGCCGTGACGCCCGGCGCGGCGACGTTCACGGTGCCGGACGGCTTCGACGCGGTGGCGTGGCTGACCCGGTCGCTGGCGGGCGTGCCCTACCGGCACGAGGTCGAGGTGCTGCTGGAGACCGACATGGTCGCCGCCCGGCGGCGCATCCCGGCCGGTGTGGCCGAGCTGACCGCCAGCGGCGACGGGGTGCTGCTGCGGGCCCGGGCGGAGAGCCTTCCCGGTATGGCGGCGCTGCTCGCCGGGCTGGGCTGCGCGTTCACCGTGCGCCACCCGGACGCGTTGCGCGCCGCCGTGGCCGAGCACGCGCGCCTGCTGGCCGACTGGGCCGCCCGGCCAGCAGGTGGACAGACGCGGTCGCCACGCCGTCCGCTGGACTAGGCTGCCGGCGATGGACGAGGTGACCCGGATTCCGGTCGGCGGCGAACGGCCGTACGACGTGCTGGTCGGGCGCGACCTGCTGGACGCGCTGCCCGGGCTGCTGCCCGGCGCGACCCGGGCGGCGGTGCTGCACACGCCCCCGCTCAAGGCCCTGGCCGACGCGATCGGCGAACGGCTGCGCGCGGCCGGCGTCGAGCCGCTGCCGATCGAGGTGCCCGACGCCGAGTCGGGCAAGCAGATCGAGGTGGCGGCCGCTTGTTGGGACCGGCTGGGCGCGGCTGGTTTCACCCGTACCGACGCGGTGGTCGGCGTCGGCGGCGGCGCGGTGACCGACCTGGCCGGCTTCGTCGCGGCCTGCTGGCTGCGCGGCGTGCGCTGGGTGCCGGTGGCCACCTCGCTGCTGGGCATGGTGGACGCCGCCGTGGGCGGCAAGACCGGGATCAACACCGCCGCCGGCAAGAACCTGGTCGGCGCGTTCCACCCGCCGGTCGGCGTGCTGGCCGACCTGGCCACCCTGGACAGCCTGCCCGCCGTCGACCTGGCGGCCGGGCTGGCCGAGGTGGTCAAGTGCGGCTTCATCGCCGACCCGGTGATCCTGGATCTCGTCGAGCGTGACCCGGCGGCGGCCACCGACCCGCGCGGGCCGGTGACCCGGGAGCTGATCGAGCGGGCCATCCGGGTCAAGGCGGACGTGGTCGCCGGCGACCTGCGCGAGTCGGGCCTGCGGGAGGTGCTCAACTACGGCCACACCCTGGCCCACGCCATCGAGCAGGTCGAGGGTTACCGCTGGCGGCACGGCCACGCCGTGGCCGTGGGCCTGGTGTACGCGGCCACGCTGGCCCGGCTCGCCGGCCGGCTGGACGCGTCGACCGCCGATCGGCACCGGCGTACCCTGACCGCGCTCGGTCTGCCGGTGAGCTACCCGGCCGACGCCTGGGAGCGGCTGCTGGCCGTGATGCGGGTGGACAAGAAGGCCCGGGGCAGCCGGCTGCGGTTCGTGGTGCTGGACGCGCTGGCCCGCCCGGCGATGCTGGAGGGCCCGGACGACGCGCTGCTGGAGGCCGCCTACCGCGAGGTGGCCACCCCGTGAAGGTGTACGTGTTGAACGGGCCGAACCTGGGCCGCCTCGGCACCCGGGAGCCCGCCGTGTACGGCTCGACCAGCTACGCCGACCTGGTGACGCTCTGCGAGGCCACCGGCCGGGACCTGGGGCTCGACGTGACGGTCCGGCAGACCGACGCCGAGCACGAGCTGCTCGGCTGGCTGCACGCCGCCGCCGACGAGGGCGCCGCCGTGGTGCTCAACCCGGCCGCCTGGTCGCACTACTCGTACGCGGTGCGCGACGCCTGCGCCATGCTGCGCGGGCCGCTGGTGGAGGTGCACCTCTCCAACATCCACGCCCGCGAGGAGTTCCGGCACCACTCCGTCGTCTCCGCGGTGGCGACCGGGGTGATCTGTGGTCTCGGCATCGACGGCTACCGCCTCGCCCTGCACCACCTGGCCACCCGCGCAGGGGTCGTCCCGAGCGGGGACCGGGCGATTCGACGCAGCTAGTAGACTCCTAGGGTCTGTCCGCCAATTGATGATCAAGGCAGGAAATGGCCTCCACCAACGACCTCAAAAACGGCCTGGTACTCAACCTGGACGGCGAGCTCTGGGCCGTCGTCGAGTTCCAGCACGTCAAGCCCGGTAAGGGTGGCGCGTTCGTGCGCACCACGCTGAAGAACGTGCTGTCCGGGAAGGTGGTCGACAAGACCTTCAACGCGGGCACCAAGGTCGAAACCGCGACCGTGGACAAGCGCACGATGCAGTATTTGTACGCCGACGGCGAAGACTTCGTCTTCATGGATCTGGAGACCTTCGACCAGATCACCGTGCCCGGCGGCACCGTCGGCGAGGCAGCCAACTACCTGCTGCCCGAGGCGGAGGCGACCGTCGCCCAGCACGAGGGTGTGCCGCTCTACATCGAGCTGCCCACCAGCGTCGTGCTGGAGGTCACCTACACCGAGCCCGGCCTGCAGGGCGACCGTTCGACCGGCGGCACCAAGCCGGCGACCGTGGAGACCGGCGCCACCGTGCCGGTTCCGCTGTTCATCACCACCGGTGAGAAGATCAAGGTCGACACCCGCGACGGCCGTTACCTCGGCCGCGCCTGATGGCTGAGGGTCCCAAGCAGCAGATGCCGGCGCGCCGTAAGGCGCGCAAGCGGGCGCTGGACGTCCTCTACGAGGCCGACCTGCGGGATCGGCCGCCCGTCGAGGTCCTGTCCGGCTACCTCCAGCGCATCGAACAGCCCCGCCCGGAGCACCTGGGTTACGCGGTGGGCCTGATCGAGGGGGTCGCCGAGCACCTCAACCGCATCGACGAGCTGATCGCCAGCTACGCCGAGGGTTGGACGTTGGAGCGGATGCCGGTGGTCGACCGCAACCTGGCCCGGATCGCCGTCTACGAGTTGCTCTACGTCGACGAGATCGACGACGCGGTGGCGATCAGCGAGGCCGTCGAGTTGGCCCGGCAGATGTCCACCGACGATTCGCCGCGGTTCCTCAACGGCGTGCTCGGGCGCATCGCCGAGTACGCCACCCGCTGAGCGGCCGCGTAACCCGTACGACGAGAAGGGGCCCGTGCCGCCCGCACCGGCCCCGGGTTGGGGGTAGGGGCCGCGCCCGGGGGGGAGTAAGCCCCGGGGGGGGGCCCCCCCACCCCCAAAAGGTAGAGCACCCCACTT
>NZ_JBEXHY010000207.1:0-6085 GCF_040608295.1 Micromonospora sp. NPDC005197
CGGCTGGTGCCCGTGGGCCGGCCGTCGCGCCGCTGGACCTGCCGGTGGCCGGTCGCCCGCCGGCTGCCACCGTGCCGCGCCAGACCCGCCCCGTGCCGGTACGCGCCGAGGACGTGTTGGCTCCGGCCGCCCCCGATGACGGCGGCGGCTGGTGGTCCCGGCAGGGGCCGACCGGGGCGGCGGCCCCCGGCCCGGCCGCGCCGCCCGCCACTCCGGTGACGGCCGGCACGAACGAGCGGGGCCTGCCGGTACGCGTGCCGATGGCGCAACTCTCCGCGGTCACCCGCCCGGCCCAGCCGGAGTCGGCGCCGGCGCGCGCCGAACTGGACCCGGAGGCGGTCGGCGGCATGCTTTCCCGGCTCTACAGCGGGGTACGGCGTGCCGAGGCCGAGGACACCACCGAGATATCGGTGCCACCCTCGTGGGGGCACGACGAAGGAGGACGACGACAGTGACGACGTTGAGCCAGGAGGCACGTGACCTGAGCTGGCTGGTGAGCGCGTTCGCAGAGCGGGTGCCGGGTGTGGCGCACGCGGTGGTGGTCTCCTCCGACGGGCTGCTGGTGGCGATCTCCGACCATCTGCCCCGCGACCACGCGGACAAGCTCGCCGCGGTGACGTCCGGGCTGATGAGCATCACGGCGGGCGCGGCGCAGATGTTCGACGGCGACATCGTCAAGCAAACGGTGGTCGAGATGGGCCGGGGCTACTTCCTCGTGATGCAGGTGCGCGACGGATCGATCCTGGCCACGCTCGCGGCCGGCGACGCGGACATCGGCGTGGTGGGCTACGAGATGGCCCGGCTGGCGAAGCAGGCGGGGGAGATGCTCACCCCTGCCCTGCGAGCGGAGTTGCAGCAGGCGCTGCCCCGCTGAACGTTGCCGACCGTGACCCGGACGGTCACCGGCTCACCCGGAGCCGAGCCGTCCGGGCCCGGCCGTCCGGGCGGCCCGCTCAGAAACCGCCCTCGGCGATGACGGAGCGGTACCAGTGGGCGCTGCGCTTGAGCACCCGGCGCTGGGTGGCGTAGTCCACGTAGACCAGGCCCCAGCGTTGGTCGTACCCTTCGTCCCACTCGAAGTTGTCGAGCATCGACCACACGTGGAAGCTCTCCAGCGGCACTCCGGCGCTGATGGCGCGGTGCGCGGCGGCCAGGTGGTCGCGCAGGAAGGTGATCCGGCCGCTGTCGTCGACGGTGTCGTCGGCGGCCAGGGTGTCGGGGGTGGGCAGGCCGTTCTCGGTGACGGTGAGCGGGATCGGGCCGTAGTCGCGGGTGACCCGGGTCAGGATGTCGTACATCCCGTCGGGGTAGATCTGCTGCCAACCGGCCTCGGAGGTCGGCCACCGGTGTTCGGTGCTGCCGTCGGCCGTGACGTAGATGGGCGTGTAGTACTGCACGGCCAGCAGGTCGACCGGCGACGAGATCACCGCCAGGTCGCCGTCGCGGATGCCGCGAACCATCCGGCTCTGCGGGCCCAGGTCGGCCAGCACGTCCTGCGGGTAGCTGCCCTTGAGCAGCGAGTCGAGGTAGAGGCGGTTCTCGTAGCCGTCGTAGAGCTGGGCGGCGGCGCCGGCCTCGGGGGAGTCGTCGGTGGGGTAGCAGGGGTGCAGGTTGAGCGCGGGGCCGATCCGGCCGGTGCCGTTGGCGGCGCGCAGCGCGCGGACCGCGAGGCCGTGGGCCAGTTGCAGGTGGTGGGCGACGAGGTAGGCGGCGTCCGGGTCCTGCCGGCCGGGCGCGTGGTGGCCCATGAGATAGCCGTTCTGGACGACGGTCTTGGGCTCGTTGATGGTGAGCCAGACCGGCACCCGGTCACCGAGGGCGGTGAACACCGCGTCGGCGTAGTCGGCGAAGCGGTGGGCGGTGTCGCGGGACTCCCAGCCGTCGGCGTCCTGCAACGCCTGCGGCAGGTCCCAGTGGAACAGGGTGGCCATCGGGGCGATGCCGCGCTCGTGCAGGCCGTCGAGGAGGCGGCGGTAGAAGTCGAGCCCGCGCTGGTTGGGCGCGCCGGTGCCGTCGGGCTGAACGCGGGGCCAGGAGATGGAGAAGCGGTAGCTGCGCAGACCCAGGTCGCGCATCAGGTCGAGGTCTTCGGCGTACCGGTGGTAGTGGTCCGCGGCCACGTCGCCGGTGTCGCCGTTGCGGGTACGCCCGGGGACACGACTGAAGGTGTCCCAGACCGACTCGCCGCGGCCGTCCTCCTTGGTGGCGCCCTCGATCTGGTAAGCGGAGGTGGCCGCGCCCCAGCCGAAGTCGCGGGGAAAGCGCAGCGGGCCGGCGGGCCCGGTAGGTATCGACATGGATTCTCCTCGTGGATACGGGGCCGCCGCCGAGATTCGGGAGCGCTCCCAGAATAGGCCAGGAGCGGCCGGCCCCGTGAGCCGGCCGTCACGGCGGCCGGACATGGCGGGTCGAGGCGGGTGAGGGCCCCGGACAGCGAACGAGGCCGACCGGGCGGCGCTTGGCGCCTGTCCCGTCGGCCTCTTTTCCCATTGTGTACGGGGGTTTAGTGTGGGGACGGGGGAGGGCAACCCCCGTCCCCACCGTAACTGCACACACACGGGCGGAATTTGGGTCCTGCCGTGCGTGTCGCGCGGGAGCCGGGCCACGCGAGTGGCTCTGGTTCCACCTCCCTCCCTGTGGCGGGATGATGGCTGACGGCGGCGTCCGGGCTGGCCCGCCGTCGGCCTTCGGGTTGGTTCCCCGGGGCCCGCCACGAGGACGGTCCCGGTGATCTTCCAGTTGGAACCTTTGTCGATGGAAGCGCTCCCATCGACCGATGTTGCGACTGTAACGCCCGTCACGCCTTTGTGAAAGACCCAAAACGAGATCGAAACAACTGGGTGATCCTGCCTCTCGTGCGCTTGTTGTGGGAGCGCTTCCATGGCACACTGTCGATTCAACGCGACAGGAGCCAGATCGCGTGGGCGCGGGTCCGCCGAGGGCAGCCGGCAGCACGACTTCCGGTCACGGCACCCGAGCGCAGCCGGCGGGACCCCCTCCCGCGCGGGCCGCACCGCCGCACCCCGGCCGGGCCCGGGGCAACCACCTTCCCGGCGCCTCGAATCCCCCGCGTACCACCACACCCGCGGGCAGGCGCCTCGCCGGGGACCATCCCGGCCTGGTCCGAGGAGACACCGCGCACATGAGACAACTGGCACGACGCCGCCGAGTGGCGATCCTCGCCGCCGCCGCGCTCGCCATCGGCGGGGTGACCCTGCCCGCCGGCGCCGCGCAGGCCGCACCCGCCTGCGACGTGGTCTACGCGACCAACGACTGGAACACCGGCTTCACCGCCAACGTGACCATCAAGAACCTGGGCGACGCGGTCAGCAACTGGACGCTCAAGTGGACCTTCCCGAACAGCAGCCAGCGGGTCACCCAGGGCTGGTCGGCCAGGTTCAGCCAGTCCGGCAGTGAGGTCACCGCGACCAACGAGTCGTACAACGGCAACCTCGGCACCGGGGCTTCCACCACCATCGGCTTCAACGGGTCCTACTCGGGCAGCAACCCGAAGCCCACCTCGTTCACCCTGAACGGCACCTCCTGCAACGGCACCCCGGCCAACCAGCCGCCGACGGTCTCCCTCGCCCTGCCGAGCGGGCCGTTCACCGCCCCGGCCGACGTGCCGCTGACCGCCACGGCCAGCGACCCGGACGGGACGATCAGCAAGGTCGAGTTCTACCGCAACGGCCTGCTGATCAACACCGACACCACCGCGCCGTACACGTACACGCAGGAGGACCTGCCGGCCGGCAACTACACGGTGCAGGCCAAGGCGTACGACAACGCCAACGGCATCGGGGTCGCCGAGAAGGCGTTCACCGTCGGCGCCGCCAGCGGCCCGACGCTGATCGCCACGCCGTCCGCGGTGAGCGTCAACGAGGGTGGCACAACCACCTTCAACCTCAAGCTCAGCGCCGCGCCGACGGCCAGCGTGCCGGTCACCCTCACCCGCAGCGGAGACACCGACGTCACGGTCTCGCCGAGCACCGTCACCCTGACCCCGAGCAACTGGAACACCGGGGTCACCGTCACGGTCGCCGCGGCGGAGGACACCGACACCGTCGGCGGCACCGCCACCATCACCGCGTCCGCCACCGGTCTCGCACCCCTGGCGGTCACCGCCACCGAGATCGACAACGACACCCCCGGCGGCGACAACGCCTACATCAAGAAGTTCCTCGCCCAGTACGGCAAGATCAAGAACTCGGGCTACTTCAGCCCCGAGGGCGTGCCGTACCACTCGGTCGAGACGCTGATCGTCGAGGCGCCGGACTACGGCCACGAGACCACCTCGGAGGCGTTCAGCTTCTGGATCTGGCTGGAGGCCCAGTACGGCCGCGTCACCCAGAACTGGGCGCCGTTCAACAACGCCTGGACGGTGATGGAGAAGTACATCATCCCGTCGCACGCCGACCAGCCCACCGCGGGCTCCGCCGGCACACCGCAGTACGCCGCGGAGTACAACCTGCCCAGCCAGTACCCCTCGGCGCTGAACCCGAACATCTCCGTCGGGCAGGACCCGCTCCGCTCGGAGCTCCAGTCCACCTACGGCACCGGCGACATCTACGGCATGCACTGGCTGATGGACGTCGACAACACCTACGGCTTCGGCCGCTGCGGTGACGGCACCACCAAGCCGGCGTACATCAACACCTTCCAGCGGGGCACCCAGGAGTCGGTGTGGGAGACCGTCCCGCAGCCGTCCTGCGACACCTTCAAGCACGGCGGTCAGTACGGCTACCTCGACCTGTTCGTCAAGGACACCGGCACTCCCGCCAAGCAGTGGAAGTACACCAACGCCCCGGACGCCGACGCCCGTGCCGTGCAGGCCGCGTACTGGGCGCTGACCTGGGCCAAGGCGCAGGGCAAGCAGGCCGACGTCGCCGCCACCGTGGCCAAGGCCGCCAAGATGGGCGACTACCTGCGGTACGCGATGTTCGACAAGTACTTCAAGAAGATCGGCAACTGCGTCGGGGCCAGCACCTGCCCCGCCGGCAGCGGCAAGGACTCGGCGCACTACCTGCTGTCCTGGTACTACGCCTGGGGCGGCGCGTACGACACCAGCCAGAACTGGTCCTGGCGGATCGGGTCCAGCCACAACCACTTCGGCTACCAGAACCCGTTCGCGGCCTGGGCGCTGACCAACACGCCGGAGCTCAAGCCGCAGTCGTCGACCGCGGTCGCCGACTGGACCAAGAGCTTCGACCGGCAGCTGGAGTTCTACACCTGGCTGCAGTCGTCCGAGGGCGGCATCGCCGGCGGCGCGACCAACAGCTGGGACGGCAGCTACGCCCAGCCGCCGTCGGGCACCAGCACCTTCTACGGCATGTTCTACGACGTCGACCCGGTCTACAACGACCCGCCGTCGAACCAGTGGTTCGGCATGCAGGCGTGGTCGATGCAGCGGGTCGCCGAGCTGTACCTGCAGACCGGCAACGCGAAGGCCAAGGCGCTGCTGGACAAGTGGGTGCCGTGGGCGATCGCCAACACGACGGTCGGCACCAACTGGTCGATCCCGTCGGACATGAAGTGGACCGGTCAGCCGATCACCTGGAACCCGTCCAGCCCGCAGCCCAACACCAACCTGCACGTCGAGGTGATCAGCAAGGGCCAGGACGTCGGCGTCGCCGCCTCCTACGCCCGGACCCTGATCGCGTACGCGGCCAAGTCGGGCAACGCGGCGGCGAAGACCACCGCCAAGGGCCTGCTGGACGCGCTCGACGCTGCCAGTGACGCGAAGGGCGTCTCCACCACCGAGACGCGTGGCGACTACAAGCGCTTCGACGACGTCTACGACGCGTCCACCGGGCAGGGCCTCTACGTCCCGCCGGGCTGGACCGGGAAGATGCCCAACGGCGACGCCATCGCCGCCGGCAAGAGCTTCCTCGACATCCGGTCCTTCTACAAGAACGACCCGGACTGGCCCAAGGTGCAGGCGTACCTGAACGGTGGTGCGGAGCCCAGCTTCAACTACCACCGCTTCTGGGCGCAGGCCGACGTGGCCATGGCGTACGCCGACTACGGGACCCTGTTCCCGAACGGCTGAGAGCCACCCGGGGTGGGTGGAGTGCCCCGCCCACCC
>NZ_JBEXHY010000208.1:0-6043 GCF_040608295.1 Micromonospora sp. NPDC005197
TTCCCCCCTTCACACCATCCACCCAGGTGTTTTTATGGCCGGGGGGGGGCCGCCCCCCCCCGGGGGGCCCCGCGCCACCCCGGCGACTCAGCAGCCGGCGCCGTTGAGCTTCACGGTTGCCGGGGCGCTGGCCGCGCCGTTGGCGGTGAAGCCCACGGTGACCGAGGCCCCCGCCGCCAGGGACGGCGCGTGACTGGGCGCGGCGGCGGTGACCGTCGTGCCCGACTGGGTGACGGTGGCGTTCCAGCCACTGCCCAGCGTCACGCCGGACGGCCAACTCCAGGTCACCGACCACGGGTTGACCGCGGCCGTACCGGTGTTCTTCACGGTCAGCTCACCCTGGAAGCCGCCCTGCCAGGCGTTTACCTGCCGGTAGGTGGCCGTGCAGGCGCCCGGGGGCGGGGTCGTCGGCCCGCCGGTCGGTCCACCTGTCGGCCCGCCGGTGGGTCCGCCACCGGACGGCGCGATCAGGTACGGCTGGAGGATCGCCTGCTTGGTGGTGTTGATGTTCGTCCAGTCGTCCAGCGCGATGCCCCCGGTGTCACCCGAGTTGGGGTTCCACGACCAGTAGGTGAAGGACATCCCGGTCACCCCGGTGCCGGTGTACGCCATCAACTTCTCCAGCCACACCCGGTCCTTCGGGTCGGCGAGGGTGCTGCCGAACTCACCCATCATGATCGGGGCGATGTTCTGCTTGTAGAGGTAACCGAAGTACTTGTCCCAGATGGCCGGCATGTTCGCCGGGTAGTCGGGGGCGTCGAACCAGGTCTGCCGGTAGACCGACGTGGCGTACTCGTGCGGCGAGTAGACCAGCCGGTTGGCCACGTTCAGCCGTACCGGGAACTGGCCGGCCTTCGACAGGTTGCCGCCCCACCAGCCGCAGTCCTCGTCGTTGCTCGGGTCGTTGTCCCACACGTTGGAGAGGCCACCACTGGGGCAGCTCACCCCCTCCACGAAGATCAACCAGTTGGGCTGGACACCGAGGATGGCGTTGCCGGCCCGCTCGGCGGCGAGCCGCCAGTCCCGCGCGGTGTCGCCGCAGCCCCAGCACGCGCCGGTGGCCGCCGGGTTGGTTCCCTCGGCGTGCGGCTCGTTGTGCAGGTCCGCGCCGATCACGGTGGGATTGCCCGCGTACCGCTGGGCGAGCATCTTCCAGTCGTTGATCCAGGTCGCCTCGGAGACCGTCGACGTGTACCAGAGCGGCGACTGCCCGGCCGACGTCGGCCGGTGCCGGTCCAGGATGATCCGCATCCCCTTGCTGCCGGCGTAGTTGATCACCTTGTCCAGGATCTGCAACGGCGAGAGCCCGATCAGGTCCGGGTTGACGAAGTCGTTGATCCCGGTGGCGGTCGCGCCCGGCTTCAGCGCGTCGTTCGAGTACGGCACCCGCAACGTGTTGTAGCCCAGCCGGGCCATCGTGTCGAGCTGCCCCCGCCACGGATTGCTCGACCAGAGCCCGTGGAAGGTCTTGTTGTCGGTCTCCATGCCGAACCAGTTGATGCCGGTCAACCGGACCGTGGCGCCGGTGCTGTCCACGATCTGGCTGCCGTTCGTGTGCAGATAGCCGGTGCCGGTGCCCGCGGCGGAGGCCGGGGCGGTGCTGACGGCGGTGGCGATGAACACGCCGGCCGCGACGGTGGCGAGCGCGGTCAGCGCACCGCCGAGAGCTTTGGGACGGACCATTCGAGCTCCACTTCAAAGGCCCGGCGTCGGCCATGGGCCGCGCGGGCGAGCTGCCGTCGGCACGTCACGGCCCCTTGGGGGTACGCGGACAGTGCGCGACGGTCCATGTCACGCGGACGGGGACACTCGCGGAAGCTCACCGGCCGATCCTCGACAGCGGAGCCCCGCCGTCGTCGCCCTCGTCCCGGTGGCCCTACCTGGCTCCGTCGCCCATTCTCATCAGCCCGCCTCAATGCGTCAACTGCACGGCCCCGCGGCCCCGCCCGTGCCGTGCGGCGTCCCCGGACACGCGAGAGCCCCCGGTCCCTTGCGGGGACCGGGGGCTCTCGGACAGCGTCAGCTCAGCCGGCCTGCTCGGCGAGCTGGAGGAACTGCCGCTTGGAGGCGAGGGCCTGCTCGGCCTCGGAGATCCGGCGGGCGTCCCCGGCGCTCTGCGCCCGGGCCAGCCGCTCCTCGGCCTCCGCCACCTGGGCCCTCATCTGGGCGAGCAGCGGATTGTCCTCCTTGGTGGTGCGGCGCCACGCCGAGTCCATCACGTCGCGGACCTTGTCGTCGATGACCCGCAACCGGCGCTCCAGCCCGGCGGCCGCCTCGCGGGGCACCCGGCCGGCCTCGTGCCACTGGGCCTGGATCTCCCGCAGCTTGGCCTGGGCGCCCTTCGGGTCAGCGTCGATGTCCAGGGCCTCGGCCTCGGCCAGCAGCGCCTGCTTACGCTCCAGGTTGCCACGCTGCTCGTTGTCCCGTGCGGAGAAGACCTCGCTGCGCCGGCTGAAGAAGGCGTCCTGCGCGGCCCGGAACCGTTCCCAGAGCTTCTGCTCGGCCTCCTTGGAGGCACGCGGGGCGGCCTTCCACTGCGTCATCAGCTCCTTGAGCTGGTTGGCCGTGGCCGCCCACTCGGTGGAGTCCTTGATCTTCTCGGCCTCGGCGACCAGCTCTTCCTTGACGGTCTGCGCCTGCTTGCGCGTCGCGTCCAGCGAGGCGAAGTGGGCGCCCCGACGCCGGGTGAACCCGTCCCGTGCGGCGGCGAACCGCTTCCACAGCTCACCGTCGGCCTTCTTGTCGACCCCGCGAATGGTCTTCCACTCGTCGAGGATGTCCTTGAGCCGGTCACCGGCAGTCTTCCAGCCGGTGGACTCGGCGGCGAGCTTCTCGGCCTCCTCGACCAGCGCGGTCTTGCGGGCCAGGGCTTCGACGCGTGCGGCGTCCCGGGCGGCCCGGGCCTCCCCGGCCTTCTCCTCGGCAAGGGTCGCCAGCTTGTCCAGCCGAGCGGCCAGGGCGTCGATGTCGCCGACCACGTGGGCCTCGGGCAGCGTGGTGCGGATCCGCCGAATCGTGCTCAACGAGTGCCCGGCGTCCGCCGCGCCCGAGTTGAGCCGCGCTTCGGTCAGGTCCACCTCGGTGACCAGGTCGGCGAAGCGGCGTGCGAAGTGCGCGAGACCCTCCTCCGGTGCTCCCGCCTGCCAGGATCCGACCACCCGCTCGCCCTCGGAGGTCTTGACGTAAACGGTGCCGTCCGCGTCCACCCGTCCGAAGGCAGTCCAGTCGCTCATGTGCCCATCCTCGTTCTCCCGGCGTCGAGGGAGCCGTCCCCCGTCGCCGCCACGGCGCAGCCAAGTTACTTCCGGCATTGTCACAGGTCCGACCCGGTCCCCGTCGAGCGCCTATCGCCGACCGTGACCATACGGTGTCCTAGAGCCTGATTGACCGGATCGGCGCGGAGACGCACCGGGCATTCCCGCTACGGTGAACGGGTGCCACTGGTCGCCGCCGCTGTCTGCCCGCATCCGCCCCTGCTCGTGCCCGAGGTTGCCGGTGCCGCCGCCAGCGAACTGGACGACCTGCGGGCGGCCTGTGACCTCGCCGTACGCCGACTGCTGGCCGCCGATCCGGACGCGGTGGTGCTGCTCGGCGTCGGCCCGTCGACCGGCCCGATCCGGCCCCCGGCCACCGGTTCCCTGCAGCCCTGGGGCGTCGACCTGGACGTGCCCCTGATCCCCGGTCAGCCGGACCGGGGCGCGGTGCTGCCGTTGAGCCTGACGGTCGGCGCGTGGCTGCTGGCCCGGCACGCCGTGCGTCCCGCCGTGGCCGCCGCGGCGGTGACCGCCGTGCAGGTGACCGCCGACGCCGGGCCGGTGGAGGTGGCCGCGCTCGCCGAGCAGGTCGCCGCGGCCGGTGAGCGGGTGGCACTGCTGGTGCTCGGCGACGGGTCGGCCTGCCGGGGGGAGAAGGCCCCCGGGTACGACGACCAGCGCGCCCTGCCGTACGACAAGCGGGTCGCCGCGGCCCTGTCCGAGGCGGACCTGGACGCCCTGCGCGACCTGGATGCGGGTCTGTCGGGGCAGTTGAAGGTCGCCGGCCGGGCGTCGTGGCAGGTGCTCGCCGAGGCGGCCCGGTCGAGCGGCGCGGGGTGGCGCGGCGAGCTGCTGCACGACTCGGCCCCCTACGGCGTGGCCTACTTCGTGGCGTCCTGGGAGCGGGCGTGACCGGCGGCGCAGCGGTCCCGGTCGGCACGGTCGTGGCGGTGGTCGGCCCGACGGCGGCCGGCAAGTCGGCGTTGAGCATCGCGCTCGCGCACGCGCTGGACGGGGAGGTGGTCAACGCCGACTCGATGCAGCTCTACCGGGGCATGGACATCGGCACCGCCAAGTTGACCCCCGCCGAGCGGGAAGGGGTGCCGCACCACCTGCTCGACATCTGGGAGGTCACCGAGCCGGCCAGCGTCGCGGAGTACCAGCGGCTGGCCCGCGTTGCCGTGGACGACATCCTGTCCCGGGGACGGGTGCCGCTGCTGGTGGGTGGCTCGGGGCTGTACGTGCGGGCGGTGCTGGAGCGCTTCGAGTTCCCCGGCACCGACGCGGCGCTGCGCGAGCGGCTGGAACGGGAGTTGGCCGAGGTCGGCCCGGCTCCGCTGTACGCGCGGCTGCGCGCCGCCGACCCGGTGGCCGCCGAGGGCATCCTGCCCGGCAACGGCCGGCGGATCGTGCGGGCCCTGGAGGTGATCGAGCTGACCGGCGCGCCGTTCGCCGCGTCACTGCCGCAGCCGACCCCGTACTACCCGTCGGTGCAGCTCGGCGTCGACCTGGACACCGGGCTGCTGGACGAGCGGATCGCGCTGCGGGTGGACCGGATGTGGGCCGACGGTCTGGTGCCCGAGACCCGTGAGCTGGTGGGTCGAGGGCTGGCCGAGGGACGAACGGCCAGCCGGGCGCTCGGCTACCAGCAGGTCCTGCGCCTGCTCGACGGTGAGCTGACCGAGGCGCAGGCGCACGACGAGACCGTCCGGGCCACCCGGCGCTTCGTTCGGCGGCAGCGGTCCTGGTTCCGGCGCGACCCGCGGATCCAGTGGCTGGACTCGGCGACGCCGGACCTGATCGGGGCCGCGCTGCGTCTGGTGCCGGCCGCTGCGCGATGATGGGGGCGTGGAGTTCACCAAGGGCCACGGCACCGGCAACGACTTCGTCCTCCTGCCCGACCCGGACGGTCAGCTCGACCTGACCCCGGAGCTGGTCGCGGCGCTCTGCGACCGGCGGCGGGGCATCGGCGCGGACGGCGTGCTGCGGGTCGTCCGGGCGGCCAAGCATCCGGACGGCGCCGGGCTGGCCGGCGAGGCCGAGTGGTTCATGGACTACTGGAACGCCGACGGTTCGTTCGCCGAGATGTGCGGCAACGGCGCGCGGGTCTTCGTGCGCTACCTGCTCGACAACGAGCTGGCCACGCCGGCCGGCGCGGCGTTGCCGGTGGCCACCCGGGCCGGCGTCGTGCGCGCGCTGGTCGAGGGCGACGCCGTGTCCGTCGAGATGCGCCGCCCCCAGGTGTACGACTCCTCGACCGCCACCCTGGGCGGGCTGACCCTGCCCGGCACGGCTGTGGACATCGGCAACCCGCACCTGGTCTGTGTCCTGCCGGCGGGCGTGGAGTTGGCCGCGCTGGATCTCACCGTCGCGCCCGGGTTCGACCCGGAGGTCTTCCCGGCCGGCGTGAACGTGGAGTTCATCGTGGCGGGCGACCCGGTCGACGGCACCGACGGGCACTCCCTGATGCGGGTGTACGAGCGTGGCAGCGCCGAGACCCTGTCCTGCGGCACCGGTGCCTGCGCGGTGGGCGCGGTGGCCCTGCGCGACGCCGGCCGCGACACCGGTGTGGTCGCCGTCGACGTCCCCGGCGGCCGCCTGACGGTGACGGTCACCGAGAACTCCTGCTGGCTGTCCGGCCCCGCCGTCCTGGTGGCAACGGGCGAGATCAGCCTTTCCGCGCTGACCAACCCAACCCACCCCCTCCTCTGACCCACCGCGCCCACATCGCGGGCGCGCCGCGTCGATCATGAAGTTATTGCCAGCCTGCTCGGCGTGTCATGGCAATA
>NZ_JBEXHY010000209.1:0-6016 GCF_040608295.1 Micromonospora sp. NPDC005197
GGCGGCTCCGCGCGACGGATCAGATGCCCCGGCCGCGCTTGTGCAGGGTGCGCAGCACCGCGTCGGCCCGGACCACCCGACCGGCGACCGCGAGCGCCAGGTAGGCGCGCGGCTCGCGGGGATTGCTGCGCAGGGTGCGTCGCGCCCAGCGCAGCGCGCCCCGGCGGTCACCGGAGGCGGCCTGGGCGAACGCGATCTGCCCGGCGACGCGGGCCGCACCGGCCGGCTGGGTGGCGAACTCCGGGTAGCGCCGCAGCAGCCACTGCAACGCCTCGGAGATGGTGTCCCAGCGCTGCGCGAAGTACGAGCGCTTGTGCCAGCGCACCAGCACCGACGGCGTCGGCAGGTTGATCAGCGGCGCGCTGCGGGCGGCCCGCAGCAGAAATTCGTAGTCCTCCGCGTAACTGCCCGGAATCTCCTCGTCGACCAGGCCGAAGCCCTCGCGCAGCGCCGTCGCGCGGATCAGGAAGGTGGACGGGTGCAGCTCGGTCAACCGGTCCCGCAGGAGGTCGTCGAGGGTGATCCGGTCCTTGTCGAGCACCCGGTCGACGGTGTGCCCGTCGTAGCTGACGCGGATGCCGCAGCAGACGAACTCGGCCGCCGGGTCGGCGGCCAGGGCATCGACCTGGGCGGCCAGCTTGCCCGGCAGCCACTCGTCGTCGTCGTCGCAGAACGCGATCAGCCCACCCTCGGCGGCGAGGGTGCCGCTGTTGCGCGCCCCGGCCAGCCCCGGCGCGCGCCCGTTGCCGATGACCCGCACCGCCCGGTCCGGCCCGGCGAGGGCCGTCAGCGACTCGTCGGGCGTGGACTGGTCGAACACGACGACCGCCTCGATCCGGCCCGGGTACTCCTGGGCGAGGATCGCCGCGAGGGCGGCGCGCAGCAGCTCGGGGCGGTCCCGGGTGGGCACCACGACGCTGACGCTCGGCTGTCCGGTCATCTGGTCTCCTCCGTACCCTGGCCGGGTCGCGGCCCCCTCCGCCAGCGGGGTCGGCGCCGGGCCGACCGGGCCACCAGGTCATCCACGATCTGCCCGACCCGGGCGACGGCCGCGCGCCGGGCCTCGTGCGCCGCCGGGTCGGCGGCCACCGCGTACCGGGACGGGTCGGCCTGCCCGGCGGCGAGCGCGTCGTGCAGCGCCTCCCGGGTCTCGCAGAGCGCCACCAGCCCGGCCGCGCCGAGCCGACGCGCGAAGAGCTGCTGGTGGTCGTCGACGTGCTCACCGCGCGACGGGTCGCGGGGCACCACGATGGGCAGGTGCCCGTGCCGGCGGGCCTCCAGGATCGTCGCCGGGCCGCCGTGACACACCACCAGGTCCGCGTCGGCCATCGCCTGTTGCAGGGCGTCGTGACCGAGGAAGGGCACCGCGCCCGGCAGGGGCGGCGCCGTGGTGTGGCCGTGCTGCAGGGTCAACCCGACCGGGCCGGACTGCGCGTGCCACTGCGTCAACCAGTCCACGAGCCGGTCGAAGGGGTGCTTGTCGGTGCCGACCGCGACGAGCAGCCGGGTCTGCTCGACGTCGGTGGTGTCGCGCTGGCGCGGCAGCCGGGACGGGTCGGCGACGGTGTCGCGGCGGGCCGTGCCCGTCTCCCCGCTCACAGCAGGGTCCCGACGACGGTGGCCTCCGGGTACTGCCGGCGCTGCTCGTCCCACTGCACGAGCATCGCGGACAGGAACGGCCGGCAGAGCCGGGCGGTCAGCGTCGGGGTGTCGATCCGGTCGTACACCTCGATGTAGACGGTCGGGATGCGACGCAGGCGGGCCAGCACCACGAACGGCACGGCCACCCCGGCGCCGGTGGTGACCACGGCGGCGACCCGCCGGCCCCGCAGCACCCGCCAGGCCAGTCGCGCGTTGCGCAGCAGGTTCGGCACGTTGCGGGTGGTCGGGTGGTGCGCCGGCACCAGATCCTCACCGGCCAGCAGTGACACCGCCTCCGGGGTGTCGAAGGTGACCCAGCAGCGCCGCCACCGTTCGTACCAGGGCCGCAGGGCAAGTAGTTGGGCCAGGTGGCCGCCGCTGGATCCCACCAGCAGCAGCACCGGCGGCTCGTCGTCGTTGTTCGTGTCCACGCGACTCCCCACAAGTCAGCTTGGAATTCCGATTCACGCCAGGCAGAAGCAGATCACAGGTTTTCCGGTCGTTGAATAGCGCGACCGGGCGAGGCGACGATCTCCACTCGGCGTCGTCAGAGCCGCTGTCGGCCCCGCAGCCCATCGATCGTCATCACGACCTGCCATTATGTCGTCACTCTGCGACGCGCACCCGGCGTCGCGTTGTCTCCAGTTCAGTCGCTATGTCGTTTCTCGATGACGTCCAACAGTGCGGGATGCAGCGCGCCGTTCCACCCGGCGCCGGCGTCCGCCAACCGCCACGTCCGCAGCCACATCTCCACCAGGTACGCGTCGGCCACCAGCCGGCACTGCGCCGTGCCCAGGCCGAGCCGCGCACCATGCCGGCCCAACTGCCCGTCCACCGCCACGGCGGCCACCGCGGCCGGTTCGGCGCGCAGCACCAGCGACCGCTGGAAGGCGTCGTGCGCCAGGTCGAAGCCGACCGGCACGTCCGGACCACTGTGCTCCCAGTCCCAGGCCACCAGCCGGCCGTCGTACGTGCCCAGGTTCCAGGGCACCCAGTCGCCGTGCCAGTGGCCGAACTCGACGGCCGTGTCGCCGTGCCGGCGGGCCAGCGCGGCGACCGCGGCGACCGCCCGCGCCCCGGCTGGCCCGGCCGCGGCGGCCCGCTCGGCCTGGGCGGCCAACCGGGTCAGGAACGTCGAGGACGCCAGCGGTCGCGGTGCTCCGGCCGGGGCCCCGCGGCGGGCGACCGCGAGCAACGCCGCGATCCGTGGCGGGTCGTCGGCCGGCACGCCGCGTACGTCCGGTGGCAGCGGTTCGATCACCGCGACCGCCTGGCCGGCCCACGCCGTCTCGGTGAGCAGCCCCGGCGGCACCGGATGGTCGACGACGCCGGTCACCGCGCGCAACGCCCGCAGCGCGCTGGCCTCGGCGGTGACCAGCGCCCGGGTGGCGTCGTTCCAACCGATCTTCGCGTAGCCGCGCGGACGACCGTCGACGGTGAACAGTTGCAGGGTGGGTTTGACGTTCGGGTCCGGTGGACGGACACCGCACGCGGCCAACAGCGGCGTACCGCCCAGCGCTGCGGCGAGCCGCTCGGTCAGCAGCAGCTCGGTCACGGCCGCCCCCACCGGCACCGAGACGGTCAACGTCGGAAACGGCGCCAGACCCGCCCCGCCGAACCGGGCCAGCCCACCGAGCGCGGCCCGCAGCGCCCGCACCTTCGGCGGCCGCAACGCGTTGTACGCCAGCAACGACGCCGCGCCGGCCCGGGGTGCGCCCAGCGGCACGAGGAACCGCGCCCGGGCCACCGACGGCACCACCGCGTACCGGGCCACCGCCCGGTGCCCGGCCGGCAGCGCGCCACCCACCGTCAGGCCGACCCGGTCGTCCGGGAACACCGCGCGGCTCACCCAGCCCAGCCCGTCCACCCGGGACCGGGGATCGGTGGCCGGGGTGACCCCGGTCGTCACGCCGCCCGGTCCGCCCAGTCGAGGTCCAACCCGAGCCGCTCGCGCAGCGCGTCGTTGTACGGGCGGTAGTAGTCGGTCAGCTCGGCGCGGACCGCCGGCTCCAGCGGCGCGGAGCGCCGGTCGTTGTAGACCTTGAAGTTCAGCAGGTCGTACGGGGGCAGCCCGAGGAAGTCGAGGGTGCGCCGGTACGTGGCGCGGGAGTCGCGGTACAGGTCCTCGCTGGGCAGGAAGAGGATCTGCTCGGAGTCGAAGCGTTCCAGCCACGGTTCCAGGTGCTCCAGGTAACGCCCCCGGGCCCGGTACGTGTACCAGTCGTACGCCTCGCTGAACGCCTCCGGCTCGGCGATGAGCCGCTCCCGCTCCCCCGCTGTGCGCTCCGGCTCGGCGGCCAGCGCGGCGGCGAAGTCCAGCGGCTCGATGCCGTGGGTGCGGCGCTCCTTCCAGTGCGAGTACGCCCGCTCGACCGGGTCGCGCAGCAGCACGATCAGCTTCACCGTCGGCAGCAGAGCGGCGACCCGCTGCGCGGCGAGCGGGTGGAACATGTAGAGCGGGGCGGCCTCGCCGACCCGGACCGGCCCGCCGTGCCGCTTCGCGAGGGCCTCGCGCTGCCGCTCGGTCGGGAAGTGCGAGCGGTACCACGCCTCGCCCCGGCCCCAGTGCTCCTCGAAGTAGTGCGCCGACTTGGTGTTCCAGGCGGGAAAGAGCCGGGGCACCAGGGGGTGCTGGATGAGGTAGTTCCACAGGGAGGTGGTGCCGCCCCGCTTGGTGCCGATGATCAGGAAGTCCGGCAGGGGTCGCCGGTCACTGGTGCGGACCCCGTAGTCGACCAGGGACTCTTTCACCCGGGTGGTCACCTGGGTCGGCACCAGCTGCTTGACCCGGTCACGGATGGACGCCACGATGGCCCTCACCTGCCTCTCGTCGATTCCGGGCCGACCCCGGCGGCCGTGGCCGCGTCGTCGGATCCACGGATCTGCCTCATGGTCACCCGGATGCCGGCGCGCACCCGGGGCAACGTCAACAAGCCGACGCAACCGGCCAGCAGCACGCCCAGCGACACCGCCAGGCCCGGCAGGCCGCGGCCCCCGGCCAGCACGCCGATCCCCGCCGCGAGGCCCACACCGCCGAGGGTGGCCGCCGCCGCGCGCAGCGTCGCGGCGTCGACCAGCGGCTCGGCGACCACCGCGCGGGCGAACGCGGCGGCCGTGAGGTTCTCGGTGGCGATGCCGGCGGCCCAGGCGAGCGCCGCGCCCGTCGCGCCGTGCCCGGGGATCAGCCAGAGCCCGAGCGAGACGGTCACGGTGAGCCCGGCCAGCGTGGACACCAGGTGCAGCCCGCTGCGCCCGCCCATCAGCAGCAGGCTCTGCACGTTGCCCACGCCGGTGTTCACCAGCATCGCCAGCGCGAGCACCGTCATCGCCGGCACGCCGGCGGTGAACTCCGGGCCGAACAGTTGCAGGAACGCGAGGGCGAACACCGCGAGCAGCAGGTACACCGGCCAGGACAGCACCAGCCCCCAGGTGGTCAACTGCCGGTGCACGGCCGCCGCGGCGGCCCGCTCACCACGCCCCAGCAGCCGGGACAGCTGCGGTGACACCGCCACCCGCAACCCCTGCATGGCGAGCTGGCCGGCCAGCACGTACCGGCCGACCGCGCCGAACACGCCCGCGTCGGCCGGCCCGGCCAGCACCGACGTCAGCAGCACCCCCACCCACATGCTGCCCGCGTCGATGGCCGCCGAGGCGGCCCGGGGCAGCGCGAAACGCCAGAACGTCGACCAGTCGGCCCGGCCCGGTCGCAGCGCCGCGCCCCGGCCCAGGCCGAGCGGGCCGGCCACCAGGGTGAGACAGGCCAGCAGCGCCAGCGCCGCCGGCACCAGCCAGCCGGTCATCCCGGCGAGCAGGCCGCCGCCGGCCAGCGCGGCCGCGCCGACCAGCGCCGGGCGGGCCACCGGCAGCAGCAGGAACTGCACGCCGACGTACGCGCGGATGGGTCGTACGCAGCGCAGCGCGGCCAGCAGCAGGGTCATCGCCACCACCACCGGCACGGCGGCGAAGGTGAGCGTCAGCAACGCGTCGCCGCCGTCGCCCGAGCCCCGCAGCAGTCGGGGGGCGAGCGCGTCGGCGCTCAGCGCTCCGACGCCGGCGACCACGAGCCCGGCCAGCAGCGGGGGGATCAGCGCCACCGGAAGCACCCGGGCCGCGTCCCCCCGGACTCCGAGACGACGCCGGGGCAGCGCCCACATCAGACCGGTCTCCGCGCCCAGCGTGCAGACCGCGGTGGCCACGGTGACCACGCCGATGGCGGCGAAGAACGCGCCCGCGCCGGCCGTTCCGTACCCCCGGGTGATCACCACGGCCAGCACGAAGCCGAACAGTCCGCTGGTGGCGGCGCCGAGCAGGCCGGCCACGCCGCTGCGGGCGCTGCGGCGCGTCTCCGCCGCGCCGATGTCGACCGTGCCGGCAG
>NZ_JBEXHY010000210.1:0-5813 GCF_040608295.1 Micromonospora sp. NPDC005197
GGACGCGGCCGGTCGGCTACGCCTGGTGGGCCGGGCCGGTCGGCGATGCCTGCCGGGCCGGGCGTGGCGCCGGCAACAGATCGGCCAGCAACTCGGTCAGCACGGTCAGCCCGTCCGGGCTGAGCACCGACTCCGGGTGGAACTGCACCCCGGCGAAACCCTGCCCGCGCAGGGCGTGCACGGACCCGTCGCGCGCGTCCCGGGCCAGCTCCACCGTCCCGTACGCGGTGTGCAGCCGGTCCGCCTCGGCCCGCGCGGTGAACGAGGAGTAGAAGCCGACCCGGCGGGCCCGGCCGAACAGGGCGACCTCCCGTTGCAACCCCTGATAGGGCGCGTCGCGGCGGTGCAGGGGCAGCCCCAGCAACCCGGCCAGCACCTGGTGCCCCAGGCAGACCGCGAGGGTGGGCCGGCCGGTCGCCAGCAGCCCGTCCAGCAGCTTGCGCAACGCGGCCATCTTCGGGTCGTCCGAGCTGCCCGGGTCGCCCGGCCCGGGCCCGGCCACCACCAGGTCGTACTCGTCGACCGGGCCACCTGCGTGCCACGGCCGCAGGGTGACCGCGAGACCCAACGCGCCCAGTTGGTGCGCCAACATGCCGGTGAAGGTGTCCTCGGCGTCCACGATCAGTGCCCGCAGACCGACCAACCCGGGCAGCCCCGGCGCGTCCGGCGCCCGCTGGTCCAGCCAGAACCGGGCCAGCGGCGTGTTCCGCGCGGCGAGCGCGTCGCGTACCGCCGGGTCGTCGGCCAGCCGCACGACCGGCCTGCGGTCGCCGGCGGGCGCCGCCGGGCCGAGACCGAGCGCGGCCAGCACTCCGGCGGCCTTGGCGTGCGTCTCGGCCACCTCGCCGGCCGCCGTCGAATGCCGAACCAGGGTCGCGCCGACCGGCACCCGCAGCCGGCCGGTGGGGGAGATCTCGGCGGTACGGATCAGGATCGGCGCGTCCAGCGTCTGGCGACCGGCGTCGTCGTGACCGAGCAGGGCCAGCACGCCCGCGTAGTAGCCCCGGCCCCGGCGCTCGTGCCGGGCGATCACCCGGCAGGCGTTCTCCATCGGGCTGCCCGTCACGGTGGGCGCGAACATCGTCTCCCGCAGCACCTCCCGCACGTCGCGGGTGCCCCGCCCGGCGAGCAGGTACTCGGTGTGCGCCAGGTGGGACATCTCCTTGAGGTACGGGCCGATGACCTGGCCGCCGTGCTCGGCGACGGTCGCCATCATCTTCAGCTCCTCGTCGAGCACCATGTAGAGCTCCTCGACCTCCTTCGGGTCGGCGAGGAACCGCAGCAGCGCTTCCCGGTCCGGGGCGTCGCCGCCGGGCCGGAAGGTGCCGCTGATCGGGTTCATCATCACGAGCCCGTCGTCGACGCTGACGTGTCGTTCCGGGCTGGCGCCGACCAGGGTCCGGGTGTCGGTGTGCACCACGAACGTCCAGTAGGCGCCGCGCTCGGCGACCAGCAGCCGGCGCAGCGCGGCCAGCGCCGCCACCAGCGGGGCGCCCTGCACGCTGGCGTGCAGGGTGCGGTGGATGACGAAGTTCGCGCCCTCGCCGCGGCCGATCTCCTCGGTGAGCACCCGCTGCACGATCCGCGCGTACTCCTCGTCGCTGACGTCGAACGCGGCGTCGCGGGTGCGGACCGGCTGGTCGGGCAGCGCGGCCAGGGCCTCGGCCAGGGGGATCCGCCGGTGCTCGCGGACCTGGAGGCACTCCAGCGGGGCGTCGTCGTCGACGCAGGCGAAGCCACGCTCGGCGATCTGCCGGAACGGCACCAGGGCCAGCGTCCGCGCCCCGGGCGCACCCGGCGACAGCGGGATGTCCGCCAGGCGGTCGACGGTGGCGACGACGCCGGTGAACAGTTCCAGCTCGTCGGCGCCCTCGCGGCGCAACAGCGCGAACGGGCCGGGGTCGTCGCCACGGGAGATGGCGGCGAGCAGGTCGGTCAGGTGGATCAGGCTGGTCATCGTGGTCTCCGTGGGCCGGGCGCCGCCAGCGGTGGCGGCCATCCGGGCCGGGAGATCCGGCGGCCGCCTCGTGGCGGCCGCGTGGATGGAGCTACGCGCGGGGGGTGGCCGCCGGGTCGGCGGGCCACCAGGAGGTTGGGTGCGCGAGCATGCGGTCCACCTTACGCGGCCGCGGGCCGGCTCGGGACCCCTTCGGGCGTACCGGTGTGCCCGGCCGGACCTCCGTTCCCGCGCGGCCGGCACCGGGTAACTTGACCGGCGATGAACATTCTCGCGCTCGACCTGGGCACCTCCTCCGTACGGGGGCTGGTGCTGGACGGGGAGACCCAGCCGCTGCCCGGCGCCCTGGCCCGGCGGAAGGTCAACCTCGCCCTCGGTGACGACGGCACCGGCACGCTCTCCGGCCCCGACTACCTCGCCTGTCTCATCGAGTGCCTGGACGAGCTGGCCGAGGCGGGGCACCTGCACGACGTCGACCTGGTGGCGACCTCCGCGCAGTGGCACTCGGTGCTTCCGCTGGACCGCGACGGCACTCCGCTGGGCCCGGTCGTCACCTGGTTGGACACCCGGCCCGCGCCGGTCGGCGACACGTCCGGCCCGGCCGACCCGGACGCCTTCCACCAGCGCACCGGCTGCTGGTGGCACCGCTCCTACTGGTCGGTGCGCCTGCCCTGGCTGCGGGAACAGTCCGGCACGCCGATCGCCCGGTTCGTCGGCCTGCCGGAATACGTGCTGGGCGAGCTGCTGCAGGCGGCGCCCATGTCGGTCTCCCAGGCCTCCGGCACCGGCCTGCTCGATCTGAGCAGCCTGCGCTGGGATGAGGAGGCGTTGACGCTGGCCGGTGCGCGACCGCGCGACCTGCCGACCCTGGGTGAGCTGGACTGGCACGGCCGGCTCCGGCCCGACCGCGCCCGCCGCTGGCCGCAGCTGGCCGAGGCCCGGTGGGCGCCGCCGGTGGGTGACGGCGGGGCGTCGAACGTCGGCTCGGGCTGCGCCGACCCGAGCCGGGCCGCGGTCACGGTGGGCACCTCCGCGGCCGTACGCCTGATGCAGCGGATCCCGGCCGGAGAGCCGCTACCACGACTGCCCGAACGACTCTGGCGCTACCGGGTCGACCACGACCACGTGGTGACCGGGGCGGCGTACTCCAGCGGTGGCAACCTGTTCGCCTGGGCGAACAGGGAGCTGCGACTGCCCCACGGGGATGAGCTGGACGCGGCGCTGGCGTTGGTGCCGGCGGGCGGCGGCCGGCCGACCGACCCCCGTTTCGGGGGCGACCGGCCGCCCGGGTTGGCGCCGGCCGGCTCGGGCGAGCTGCGCGGCCTGAGCTTCAGCACCACGGCGGTGGACATCCTGGCCGGGTTGATGCAGGGGCTGTGCGAGCTGGTCGCCGACGATCTCGCGGTGCTGGAGTCCACGGTCGACAAACCGGTCGGGGTGGTGCTGGGTGGCGGCGCGGTGGCCGCCTCGGTGTGGTGGCGGCAGGCGTTCGCCGCCGCGCTCGCGCCGCGACCGGTGTCGCACCAACGCAACCCGGAGATCGGTGCCACCGGCGCCGCGTTGGTCGCGCTGGGCCGCTTTGGTGCGGCGGCCGAGCTCGCCGACATCGGCCAGACGGATGAGCTGGTCTTACCGACCACGACAGGACGATCCCACCCGCAGTATCCTTCCTGAACTTTCGCCCTGCCCGGGCCGTTGACAGCGCTACCGAGCCTGGTTGGATGGACTGCGCTCCCCGGGTCGCGGTGGACGCGGCAGGAGGAGGCAGGGTGGCGGGAGGTCCCGATCCGGCGACCGGCGGGGTGTCGAACCACCGCCGGCGACGCTTCGACGTCCGCGTCGTTCCGCATCGACGCCGCTCGCCGTTCCGGCTGCGGGACTGGCGGATGAGCACCAAGCTGGCCACCGTGCTGGTGGTGCCGTCGGTGGCGTTCCTGGTGCTCGCGGGCGTGCAGACCAGCGCCCTGGTCGGACGGACGACCGCGCTGAACGACTTCTCCCGGCAGGTCGGCATCGGCCGGCAGATCACCGCAGTGGTGCACCAGCTCCAACAGGAGCGGGACCGCTCGGCGGGTGAGCTGGGCGAGCTGCGCCGCGGTGGCGACCGGCAGGCCGCCGCCACCGCGCTGCGACCGTTGCAGGCGGCCTCCGACCGGGCGATGGCCGACCTGAGCCGGGCGGCCGGGCCGCTGGCCGACGCCGACGCGTCCTGGCGGGTGGCCTTCTCCGAGGCGCAGGAGGCGTACGACCAGGTGATCGACATCCGTCCGGCGATCCCGCCGGCGGTGCTCAGCAACGACACCATCCTGAGCAACTACCACCGGGCCGTGGGCGCGCTGCTGGACCTGCTCGCCGAGCCGACGCCGGGTCAGGACCGGGCGGCGCTGAGCGACTCGGTGCTGCGCTACGTGCAGCTGGCCCGGGTCAAGGAGCTCTCCTCCCGCGTCCGCGCCCAGCTCTACGCCGCCGCCCGCGCCGGCCGGTACGGCACGGAGGACCGGGTGGTCCTCACCGACCTGCGCGCCCAGCAGTTGACCGCCCTCGGCGCGTTCCGGGTGGCCGCCACCACGGATCAGATCCGCCGGTACGACGAGACCTCGGTGAACCCGCTGTTCCTGGTCGCCACCCAGCTGGAGGAGCGCAGCCTGCCGGCCGGGAACGCCGCGCCCGAGGTGCTGCCGTCGGAGCAGTGGTGGTCGGCCAGCCAACAGCGCCAGGAGTTGCTGCGCCAGGTCGAGGCGGGGGTGCTGGACGACGCGGTGCGCCAGGCCGACGACGCCAGCAGCGGCCAGTTGCGGGCCACCCTGCTGGTGGTGGGCGGTGTCGTCGCCGTGCTGCTGGTCGCCCTGCTGATCTCATTGCTGGTGGGGCGGTCGGTCGCCCGGTCGATGCGGCTGCTGCGCAGCCAGGCGCTGCGCATCGCGCAGGTCGAGCTGCCGGACGCGCTGGATCGGCTGCGGACCGTCACCGGCGGGGTGCCGAGCATCGACGTCGCGCCGGCTGTGGTCCGTTCGCTCGACGAGATCGGTGAGCTGGCGGAGGCGTTCGTCGCGGTGCACCGCAGCGCCGTGACCGTAGCCGTCGAGCAGGCGCTGATGCGTCGCAACGTCAATGCGATGTTCGTCAACCTGGCCCGCCGCAGCCAGGTGCTGGTGGAGCGCCAACTGGAGTTGCTCGACGACCTGGAGCGCGAGGAGAGCGACCCGGACCAGCTCGGCAACCTGTTCAAACTCGACCACCTGGCCGCCCGGATGCGCCGTAACGACGAGAGCCTGCTGGTGCTCGCCGGTACGGACTCCACCCGTCGGTGGAACCGTCCGGTGGGTCTCGGCACCGTGCTGCTGGCCGCCGCCGCCGAGATCGAGCAGTACCAGCGGGTCCGGCTGGATTCGGTGGGCGAGGTCAACGTGGTGGGGCACGCGGTCGGGGAACTGGTGCACATGCTGGCCGAGCTGCTGGAGAACGCGACCGCGTTCTCCCGTCCGGACACGGTCGTGCTGGTGACCGCAAGGGTCGAGGCTTCGGGCGCGTTGATCGAGATCGTGGACGACGGCCTGGGCATGAGCCCGACCGCGCTGGCCGAGGCGAACGCGGTGCTGGCCAGCCCACCGGCCGCGGACGTCGCGGCGGTCGAGCGGATGGGCCTGTTCGTGGTCAGCCACCTGGCGAGCCGGCTGGGCGTGCGGGTGCAGCTCGACGCACGCCAGAGCGGCCTGGTCGCGCGGCTGGTGCTGCCGGCCGCCCTGCTGGCTCCGGCCGGTGCGGTGGAGCTGGATCCGCCGGCGCCGGCCCGGATGCTGGCGGCGAGTGCGGCGCGGGGCGCCGCGGCGCAGCGGATGGCGGGGGCGCCCCGCTC
>NZ_JBEXHY010000211.1:0-5744 GCF_040608295.1 Micromonospora sp. NPDC005197
GTGCCGGGCCGGCTCGTCGCCCGCCTCGCCGCTGCCGCGCTGCGGCTTCCCGCCGTGCGCCCCGGCCCGGTGCGGGTCACCCGCGACATCCCGATCCGGGTACGTGACGGCGTCGTGCTGCGGACCGACCACTACGCCCCGGCCGACCGGTCCGCCCCGACCGTGCTGATCCGCACCCCGTACGGGCGGGGCGGGCCGTTGCGGCTGCTCGGCCGGTTGCTCGCCGCGCGCGGTCGACACGCGGTGATCCAGTCCTGCCGGGGCACGGGCGGCTCCGGTGGCACGTTCGCCCCACTGGTGCACGAGCGCGACGACGGGGTGGACACCCTGGACTGGCTGCGCCGCCAGCCCTGGTGGTCCGGAGCGCTCGGCATGTTCGGCGTCAGCTACCAGGGCTTCGCCCAGTGGGCGCTGGCCGCCGACGCCGGCGAGGACCTGCGCGCGATGGTCGCGGTGGTGACCGCGTCGTCCACCCGGGACTCGACGTACGCGGGGGAGTCGTTCGCCCTGGACACCGTGCTGACCTGGGCCGAGCTGCTGCACGCCCAGACCGTGTCGAGGCTGGCCCGGCAGTGGGAACTCAAGCGTGGGCAGCCCCGCTTGGCTGCCGCACTGGATCACCTGCCGCTGGCCGGAGCGGACCGGGTCGCCACCGGCGTCACCATCGGGTTCTTTCAGGAGTGGCTGCGCCACCACGATCCCGACGCCGCGTACTGGAAGGGCCGGGTCTTCGCCGACCGGGTGGCCCGCGTGCGCGCACCCGTGGTCATGGTCACCGGCTGGCACGACATCTTCCTGCCCGCCCAGCTCGACGACCACGCCACCCTGCGCGCCGCGGGCGCCCGGCCGCGGCTGGTGATCGGCCCGTGGACGCACGGCAGCCCCGGTCTGTTCGTGGCCGCGTTGCGCGAGGGGCTGGCCTGGCTGGACGAGCACCTGGGCGGGTCTGCGGCCGACGAGCGGCGACCCACCGAGGTGTCCCGCGGGGCCCCGGTCCGGCTGCACGTGGGCGGTCCCGACGGCGGCTGGCGGGACCTGCCGGACTGGCCACCACCGGCCACCGACACCCCGTGGCACCTGCACCCGGGAGGCGAGCTGGCGATCCGCCCGCCGAACCCCTCGGCCCCGGACGAGTTCCGGTACGACCCGGCCGACCCCACCCCGTCGCTCGGTGGCCCGCTGCTGGTCGCCAAGCGGGCCGGCCCGGTGGACAACCGGCACGTCGAGGCCCGGCCCGACGTCCTGACGTACACCAGCGCTCCGCTCACCGAACCGGTAGAGGTGATCGGCGGCGTACGCGCGGAGATCCACGTCCGCAGCGAGCTCGGGTACCTGGACGTCTACGTCCGGCTGTGCGATGTGGACCGGCGAGGGCGCTCTCGCAACGTGTGCGACGGACTGGTCCGGGTCGCACCCGGCCGGTTCGCCCTCGACCGGTCCGGGGCGCTGCGGGTGCCGGTGCCGCTCTGGCCGACCGCGTACCGGTTCGCGGCCGGGCACCGACTGCGCGTCCAGGTCGCGGGCGGCGCCCACCCGCGCTGGGCGCGCAACCCGGGCAGTGGGGAACCCCTCGGCACGGCCGTGACGCTGCGTGCCGGCTGGCGGCAGGTCCTGCACGATCCGGAGCATCCGTCTGCGGTGTGGCTGCCGATCGCCCACTCTCGTCACCAATTCGAGTAAACCCGCTACAGCCCCGACGGTACGACCGTGAAGCGGTGGGACCGGCTCGGCAAGCGCACCAGCGGACCTGACCGTGCTCGACGGTCGCAACCCGACTGGTCAGGTCTACCTGCGCCTGGCCGAGGGGCGGGACGACACTGGCCCCCGGCTCGTCGCCTGAGCGAGGGGGGGCTCGTCCCCACCGGGCCGCCCCTCCCCATCGCGATCCGCAAGAGCGATTGAGCAATAATCATTGCGCAACCACTGTTGCGGATGCGATGCTGGCGAGATGGACACCCCCGACGTACGCCAGGTCACCGACTCGCGGGTGCTGGCCGCCATGGCCCACCCGCTGCGCCGCCGGTTGATGGACGTGCTCAAGGTGCACGGCCCGTCGACCGTCGGCGTGCTCGCCGAGCGCACCGACCAGGCGCCGGCGAACGTCAGCCACCACCTCAAGGTCCTCGCCGCCGCCGACCTCGTCACCGAGGCACCCGAGCTGGCCCGGGACCGCCGCGAGCGGTGGTGGCAGCTCGTCACCCGGGGAGTGCGCTGGTCCAACACCGACTTCGACGCTGACCCTGCAGCCCGGGCCGTCGCCGACGCCGCCACCTCACTCAACCTGGACCGGCACGTCTCCCTGGCGCGGGCCTGGCACGCCAGCGACGAGTCGGCGCAGGCCGCCTGGGCCGACGCGCCGTTCTCGACGGACAAGTGGCTGCACCTCACGCCCGAGGAACTGGCCGAGCTGAGCCGCCAAATGATCGACCTGCTGGATCGCTGGGCGGCCCGACAGCTGCCCGACGACGGCCGCGAACGCCAGCCTGTCTTCGTGTTCGTCCACGGCGTACCGGCCCGGCCGTGACCGCGGCCACCCGCACCGACCCGAGCCCGGTCCGACCGGCCGGCGGGCTGCTGTGGCATCGCGACTTCCGACTGCTCTGGGCCGGGCAGACGGTCAGCAGCATCGGCAGCAACGTCACCACTGTCGCGCTGCCCCTGGTGGCTGTCGCCGTGCTCGACGCCGGCACCTTCCAGGTGGCGGTCCTCACCGCCGCGGCCTGGCTGCCCTGGCTGCTGATCGGCCTCCCGGCCGGCGCGTGGGTGGACCGGCTGCCACGCCGGCCCCTGATGGTGGTCTGCGACCTGTTCTGCGCGCTGGCCTTCCTCAGCGTGCCGGTGACCGCCGCCCTGGGCCACCTCACCGTCGAGCAGTTGCTGCTTGTGGCGCTCGGCACCGGCGCCGCACGGGTCTTCTTCGAGACCGCCGACCAGGTCTACCTGCCGGTGCTGCTGCGGCCCGAGCAACTGCCCGAGGGAAACGCGAAACTACAGGCCACGCAGACCGTGAGTTACGTCGTCGGGCCCGGCATCGCGGGCCTGATCGCCCAGCTCACCGGGGCGGTCGCCGCGTTGCTGCTGGACGCGCTGACGTTCCTGTTCTCGGCGGTCCTCCTGCTGCGCATCCGCACCGCCGAGCCGCGCCCCGCCCGGCCGGACCGGTCCCGGTCGCTGCGTCGGGACATCGTCGATGGACTGCGCTTCGTCATCCGCGACCCGTACCTGCGGGTGCTGACCGTCTTCGGCGCGGCCAGCAACATTGGTCTGACCGGCTACCAGGCGGTCCTGGTGGTGTTCCTGGTGCGTGAGCTGCGGCTCGCACCGGGCCTGGTGGGCGTGCTGGTCGGAGTGATGAGCGCCGGGGGAATCATCGGCGCGCTGCTCGCCACCGCCCTGGCCCGCCGGTGTGGCACCGCGCGCGCCATGCTCATCGGGGCAGCGCTCACCGGCCCGCCCGCCCTGCTCATCCCGTTGGCCGCACCCGGCGTCGGGCTGGTCTGGCCGGCCCTCGGCGGCGTGCTGATCGGCCTCGGAGTGGCCATCGGCAACGTGGTCAAGGGCGCCTTCCGGCAGACGTACACACCGCACCACCTGCTCGGCCGCGTGACGGTGAGCATGCACCTGCTCAACTTCGGTGCCATCCCGCTGGCGGCCGTGCTGGCCGGAGCCCTCGGCGCGCGCTACGGCGTTGGCACGGCGATCGGCGTGATGACCGCCTGGTTGGCGATCACCCCGCTGATCATGCTGATAGGGCCGCTCCGGGGGCGGCGGGACCTGCCCGCCGCCCCGGCAGCGTCTTGAGTGCACTGCGACGGCGGCCGGGGACCGACCGCCGTCACCGGCACGGAACTACATCGGGCGGACGTTGTCCGCCTGCGGGCCCTTCTGGCCCTGGGTCACCTCGAACTCGACCTTCTGGCCCTCGTTGAGCTCCCGGTAGCCGCTCGAAGCGATGGCGGAGTAGTGGACGAACACGTCCGGCCCTCCACCGTCCTGCTCGATGAAGCCGAAGCCCTTTTCCGAGTTGAACCACTTAACCGTGCCGGTTGCCATGCATCTCTCCCTGTTCAAAGCGGCGGACCACCGGCCTGTGGCCGATGGTCGCCCGTACCTGTTCGACAGTAGCGGGCGAAGCGGCGATCTGCCGGCCGAAGTGCCGTAGGTGTTTACTCGAACTCAGATGAACTCTGTGCGCGCCGGCACGCGAAAGCCGCCCCGACCACCCTCCGCTACGGCATGCTTGCGCCGATGAGGGGTGCCGCAGCCACTGCGCTGTCCGAGCTGGAGCGCGAGATCGACGCGCCCGGTTCCGGCCTGGACCGGCTTCAACTGGTGCCCACCCCGTTCGTCCCGGAGGTGCGGCTGCACCTCGCCGAGGACGCGATCGTCTGGTGGGCCCGGATGGAGGCGCTCGCCGGTCACGCCCTGCCACCGCCGTACTGGGCCTCCGCCTGGGCCGGCGGCCAGGCCCTGGCCCGGCACCTGCTGGACCATCCGGAGCTGGCCGCCGGACGCCGCGTCCTCGACCTCGCCGCCGGCTCGGGTCTGGTGGCCATCGCCGCCGCGCTGGCCGGCGCCGCCGACGTCGTCGCCAACGACATCGACCCGTACGCCGTGGCGGCCATCATCGTCAACGCGCGCGCCAACCGGGTCACCATCGACGCCAGCGGGGACGACCTGCTCGACAGCGTCGGCGTCGACGCCGATCTGGTGGTCGCCGGGGACGTGTTCTACAGCCGCCCGATGGCCGAGAGGATGCTGCCGTTCCTGCGACGGGCCGTCGCCTCCGGCGCCGAGGTCCTGGTCGGGGACCCCGGTCGGGGGCACCTGCCCGCCGACGGGCTGCGGGTGCTGGCCGACTATCCGGTGCCCACCACCGAGCCGTCGGTGGACTCGTCGCTGCGCCGGGTGCAGGTGCTGCGACCCGCGTGACGCGCGGGCCCTCTCAGGGGCGACCCCGAGGCGGATACCAGGGGGCGCTGGGGGCTGCGACCTGATGTCCGCGGGGGTGCGGCGGCCATAGCGTACGAGGCATGACGCAATGGCTGGCCCAGGTCGGAGAACTGCCCATCCTGGTGCTGATGGGCGCGCTCGGGCTGGTCATGCTCTTCGACGCCGTACCGTTGCTGGGTGTGCTGATCCCCGGTGACGTGGCGATCCTGGCCGCGGTCGGGGTGGGCCGCCCGGCCACCGGGCTGGCCACTTTCGCCGCGGTGCTGGCCGGCTGCCTGGCCGGCTGGTCGCTGAGTTTCCTGGTCGGTCGCCGCTACGCCGAACGCCTGCGCCAGAGCCGGATCGGGGGCTGGATCGGGGAGTCGCGCTGGAGCGCGGCGGAGGGGATCCTCAGCCGCGGCGGTGGTCGGATGATGATGGTCGCGCCATTCCTGCCGGTGTTCAACGCGCTGCTGCCGCTGGCCGCCGGCGGGCTGCGGATGTCGTACCGCCGGTTCCTCGGCTGCGCGACCCTCGGCGCGGCGGCCTGGGCCGGTCTCTACCTGGCGCTGGGCACCGCGTCGCGGTCGCTGGCCGGGCTGCTGCCGGGGGCGCCGAGCCCGCTGCTGGTGACCATGGGGGTGGGGCTGGCGCTGGCGTTCGTGGTGCTGGTGGGGGCGCGGCGGCGGTTCTCTGCTCTTGCTGGTTGAGCTGTGGCTGGTTGGGCTTGCCGTGGTTGCGGTGGGGGTGCGGGGGCCTGCCGTGCCCGGCTCCGGGCGGTCAGGCTTGATCCCTGCGCCGGGCACGGCAGG
>NZ_JBEXHY010000212.1:0-5715 GCF_040608295.1 Micromonospora sp. NPDC005197
CCGCGGGGCGGCGCCGGCCGTGGGGGGGGGGCGCCGCGGCGGCCCGCGCCGGGGAGGTGCTGCGCCGGGTGGCCGGCCTGCTCGCCGGCCACCACCCGCACGGCCGCGAAGGCCACCCGCGGGGCTGAGGGCGCCCGCAGAGCCGAGGAGGCCACCCGCAGGGCCGAGGCCCCCTCAGGGCAGCAGCTTGGCGTACGCCGGCTTGATCACCTCGTCGATGATCCGCAGTCGCTCGTCGAACGGGATGAAGGCGCTCTTCATCGCGTTGATGGTGAACCACTGCAGCTCGCGCCAGCCGTAGCCGAAGGTCTCCACCAGCAGCGACATCTCCCGCGACATGGAGGTGCCGCTCATCAGCCGGTTGTCGGTGTTGACGGTGGCCCGGAACCGCAGGTCGCGCAGGAGCCCGATCGGATGGTCGGCGATCGAGGCCACCGCGCCGGTCTGCACGTTCGACGAGGGGCAGAGCTCCAACGGGATCCGCTTGTCCCGCACGTACGCGGCCAGCCGGCCCAGCGCGCCGTCGGGGGCGATGTCGTCCACGATCCGTACGCCGTGACCGAGCCGGTCCGCGCCGCACCACTGGATCGCCTGCCAGATCGACGGAAGCCCGAACGCCTCACCGGCGTGGATCGTGAAGTGGAAGTTCTCGCGCTGCAGGTATTCGAAGGCGTCCAGGTGCCGGGTGGGCGGGAAGCCCGCCTCGGCGCCGGCGATGTCGAAGCCGACCACCCCCGCGTCGCGGTGCCGCACGGCCAACTCGGCGATCTCCTGTGAGCGCGCCGCGTGCCGCATGGCGGTGAGCAGGGTGCCCACCCGGATGGTCAGGCCGGCCTCGACGGCCTGGGCGGCGCCCTCGGCGAACCCGGCCAGCACGGCCTCGACCACCTCGTCCAGGCTCAGGTCCCGTTCCAGGTGCTGCTCGGGGGCGAACCGCACCTCGGCGTAGACGACCCCGTCGGCGGCCAGGTCCAGCGCGCACTCCCGCGCCACCCGGCGCAGCGCCGGCCCGGTCTGCATGACCGCCACGGTGTGCGCGAACGTCTCCAGGTAACGCTCCAGCGACCCGGAGTCGGCGGCTTCGACGAACCAGCGTCCGAGCGCCTCCGGGTCGGTGGTGGGCAGCTCGTGCCCCACCTCCGCGGCCAGCTCGACGATCGTCGCCGGCCGCAGCCCGCCGTCGAGGTGGTCGTGCAGCAGCGCCTTCGGGACCTTGACGATGTCCTCGTACCGGATTGCCATGCTCCGACCCTAGTCATGCCTGAGCCGGATACGGGCGGTGGTGCCGCTGCCGCCGCCCGCGCCAGCGGTGCGGGCTCCCGGGCAGCCGGGCTCCCGCACCGCCGCGCTATGCGAGAGCGGTAAAGCCGAATCCGGCGTCGGCCAGCACGAGCAGGCTGAGCGCCGCCAGCACGGCGGAGCTCACGCCGAGGCTCCACCGCAACGCCCTCGGTGCCTGCCGACGAGCGGCCAGCACGAACAGGACCAGGGACACGACCGCACCGCCGGGTGCGCTGGCGACCAACGTGGCGAGCACGACGCAGCAGACGGCCACCACGGTGAACCGACGCTGCCGATCCAATCGGGGCGGCACCTCGACGCGTTCCGCGGTCATCGTCACCCTCCTCTTCCCGGTCTTTCCGAGTCTACGACGGTCCGGCGTCAGGCATCCCGGAGCGCGCTCACACCCCGCCCTTCTCGGCCCGCACCGAGCCGTCGCGGTAGCTGTAGAGCCGGATCCACGGGTCACTCTCGGCGACGCACGCCAGACGCACGGTGCAGAGCTCGAACTGCGCCTGCACGTAACTGGTGTAGTAGGAAACCCCGTAGAGATCGGTGTGCTTGACGTTGTTGGGGCCGCTCCTGACGCCACGGTACTTCCAGCCCTGCACCTGACCCGGGCCGTAGATGTAACCGGCGGTGTCCGGCGTAGAGATGCGCGTGATGGTGCGCCTGCCGTAGTTGTAGCAGTAATAGACGGACTCGGTGAACCTCCACAGCTTCGCCTTGGTGACCCCACCCTTGAAATAGAGGGTGGCGCCGTTGGTCTTGCAGCTATCGCCGCCGGACGCGGAGCCCGCGCCGTCCGGAGTCGGCCAGTCGGCCGGCGGCTGACCGAGCGCGCCGGACTCGACCGGGTCGGGATCCTGCAACTCGATGCCGTCCGGATCCGTCGGGACGGATTCCGGGATCGCAAGCAGTTCCTCGGTGGACAGCGTCGCTAGGATTGCCCAGTCCACGGTCAGCCCCGTGCTCGACGCGGACGTCTGCAGAGCCGCGGTGGCAGCCGCCAGGGCGGTCGCGTGGGCGTCGTCCTCGGCGTATGCCGGGGTGGAGAGGCCGACCACGGCGACACCAGCCACAAATGCGGCGAGCAGCGTTCGGCTTAAGGAGCGGTCAATGCGCATGTACAACCCCATGTCTCAAGTAATGACGATCGGAGGCTAGCAAGCTAATTGGATCTCGTTCGACCATGACGACTCATCGGTAATTTCGCTATTCATCAAGTTGAAATAGTATTTAATAGACAGATTGGTTATGTCGGGCATCGTGTCCGGCGCTGACCGCGCAGCTCACCGACCTCCGTTGGGCGGCCGACACTCAACGCAGCACGCGCCGACTCTCGGCCCGACATAGGATCTGGCGGTGGCAGACCCCGCACCCACCCCGCTGGCACCAGTGGCGGCCCGGCTGCGCTGCCCGGTCTGCGGCGAACCGCTGGCCGAGACGACCGCCGGCACCGCCCGGGCGCTGCGGTGTCCGCGCGGGCACAGCTTCGACGTGGCCCGGCAGGGGTACGTCAACCTGCTCGCCGGCCGCGCACCGCACTCCGGGGACAGCGCCGAGATGGTGGCCGCCCGCGCCGACTTCCTCGCCGCCGGGCACTACGCCCCGGTCTCGGACGCCCTGGCCGCCGCCGCGACGCAGGCCGTGCAGCACCTGCGCGACGTGTCGTCGCTCGACGCGTACCCCCTGGTGGTGGATGCCGGCGCGGGCACCGGCCGATACCTCGGCGCGGTGCTGGCGGCGCTGCCGGACGCCGTGGGTCTGGCCCTGGACGTCTCCAAGCCGGCGCTGCGTCGCGCGGCCCGGGTGCATCCCCGGGCGGCCGCGGCGCTCGCCGACACCTGGCAGCGACTGCCCCTCGCGGACGGCTCGACGGCCGTGCTGCTGAACGTGTTCGCCCCGCGCAACGGCGCGGAGTTCCACCGGGTGCTCGACCCGGCCGGCACGCTGCTCGTGGTGACGCCCGCCGCCGACCACCTCACCGAACTGGTGGAGGCCCTCGACCTGCTGCGGGTCGACCCGGACAAGGCCGACCGGGTGGCCGCCAGCCTGGGCGGGCACTTCACGCCGGTCAGCTCCACGGTGCACCGCGCGGAGCTGGCGCTGACCCGGCCGGAGGTCGCCACGCTGGTCGGGATGGGTCCGAGCGCCTGGCACACCAACCCGACCGCCCTCGCCGAACGGCTGGCCGCGCTGCCCGAGCCGGTCCGGGTGCGCGTGGCGGTCCGGCTGGACGCCTACCGACGCCGCTGAGGCTCAGGTGGAGAGGTCGACCTCTTCCCAGCCCGGCGGCTCGTCGTGGTACGGCCCGCGCAGGATCACCGCCCACTCCAGCGCCCAGCGTCGCTGCCCGATCGCGTTGGCGTCGACCAGCCCCGGCGCCCGCCGGCCGCTCCGCTCGGTCTCCAGGTAAGCCCAGTCCAGGCAGTAGTGCAGATCGAGCAGGGCCGCCGCGTCGGCCGGGTGCTGCGGCGCGGCGAGGATCCGGGACTGCCAGCGGCCGAAGGTCTCCCCCTCGGCGATGTGCGGCAGCCGCTCGACCAACCGTTCGTCCACCGCCAGGGTGGGATCGAGCTGTTTGCTCAGCCCCAGCACCCAGGCCAGCGCGAAGAGCGCGTCGTGGTGCAGCACGAACGACCGGTGGTCGCCCTTGCCGCCCATCACGAACTGCCACTCCGGCGGGGTGACCATCTCGACCAGGTGCGAGCCAAGCAGCCAGCTCATCGCCGCCTGCGGGGGCATCCCGAAGCAGCGCGCCAGGATGAGGTGCAGCACGGCGATGCGCGCCTCGATCTCCGCCCTGGGTCGCAGCTCGATCGCATCACCCGGCTCCCACACGAGCGGGAACTGGGCCGGCGGCAGCGGCAGGCCGAGCCGGGACAGCTCGTCCAGGCTCGCCTCGCGCACCTCGCGCGGGTCGGGGGCAGGTACGGTCACGGGAGAACTTCCTGTCTGCACGCCACGCCTTTGGCCTGCGAGAATAGCGCTCCCAGGTGACGGGCACCACGCCGCCCCGACCTCCGCCCCGGTCAGCCGATCCGCTCGATGACCAGGGGCGTCGCGGTTGGCGCGGTCGGTGCAATGTGCACCGCGCGACTTGCCTCCGCCAGGGCCGCCGGAATCCGCGACGGGTCCTCGGCACGCAGTTCGTAGAGGGCGTCCCCGACCCGCACCGGATCGCCCGGCCGCTTGTGCAACACCACCCCGGCCGGCACGCTGACCGGGTCCTCCTTGCGGGCCCGGCCCGCGCCGAGCCGCCAGGCCGCAACCCCCATGGCGTACGCGTCGACGGCCGCGACGTACCCGTCCTGCTCGGCGCGGACCACCTCGACCTCCGGCGCGGTCGGCATCGGCGCGTCCGGGTCGCCGCCCTGCGCGCGGATCATCGCCCGCCAGGAGTCCATCGCCCGCCCGTCGCGCAGCGCCGCCTCGGGGTCGGCGTCCGGCAGGCCGGCGGCGTCGAGCATCTCCCGGGCCAAGGCGAGCGTCAGCTCCACCACGTCGGCCGGCCCACCCCCGGCCAGCACCTCGACCGACTCGGTCACCTCGACCGCGTTGCCGATGGCCAGGCCGAGCGGGGTGGACATGTCGGTGAGCAGGGCGACCGTCCGCACGCCGTGCGCACCGCCCAGCTCGACCATCGTGCGGGCCAGCTCGCGGGCCTGGTCGACGGACTTCATGAACGCGCCCGAGCCGACCTTCACGTCGAGGACGAGCGCGCCGGTGCCCTCGGCGATCTTCTTGCTCATGATCGAGCTGGCGATCAGCGGGATCGCCTCCACGGTGCCGGTCACGTCGCGCAACGCGTACAGCTTGCGGTCGGCCGGAGCGAGCCCGGCGCCGGCCGCGCAGATCACCGCGCCGACATCACCGAGCTGGGCGATGAACTCGTCGTTGCTCAGCGAGGCCCGCCAGCCCGGAATGGACTCCAGCTTGTCCAGCGTGCCGCCGGTGTGCCCGAGGCCGCGCCCGCTGAGCTGCGGAACGGCGGCACCGCACGCGGCCACCAGCGGGGTGAGCGGCAGGGTGATCTTGTCACCGACACCGCCCGTGGAGTGCTTGTCGACGGTCGGGCGACGGACCGCCGAGAGGTCGAGGCGCTCACCGCTGGCGATCATCGCGGCGGTCCACCGGGCGATCTCCGGCCCGGTCATGCCGTTGAGCAGGATCGCCATGGCCAGCGCCGACATCTGCTCGTCGGCGACAACCCCCCGGGTGTACGCGTCCAGCACCCAGTCGATCTGCGCGTCCGACAGCACACCCCCGTCCCGCTTCACCCGAATAACGTCAACAGCAGCAAACCCACTACTCATCAGAATGATCTTTCCTCGTCTGTTGCAGATCCCGACCCACGGACAGCCCGCACCGAGGGATTGGGCCGACCGTGCCCGGCGGAGGGATCAAGCCTGACCGCCCGGAGCCGGGCAC
>NZ_JBEXHY010000213.1:0-5668 GCF_040608295.1 Micromonospora sp. NPDC005197
CCACTGAAGGGGTGTGCGCAAAGCCGTCCCGCACCCGGGCGTTAACGAAAAAAACCACCCGCCGCCCCGCTACCCCCAACCCCCTCCCGCGTCACCGTTATCGGAACGGGCCGGCCTCCTTCGTGGGGGCCGGCCCTTCGCGTTGCCTTTGTTGTTCAGCTCTGCCGATCGGGGTTAGCGGCTGCTGGTGGTTTCTCTTACCCAGGGCAGGGCGATCCGCTCGATGAGCACGAGCGCGGAGTAGAGCAGGATGCTCACCAGCGCCACCAGCAGGATGGCCGCCCAGGCGGTGGCGTAGTCGCCGACGCCCGCGTATTGGAGGATGACGTAGCCCAGGCCACTCTCCCCGGCCTGGAACTCACCGATCACCGCGCCGATGGCCGCCAGCGGCATGGCCACCTTGAGCCCGACGAAGATCTGCGGCAGCGCCGCCGGGAACCGCACCTTGCGGAACGCCTGCCAGCGGGAGGCGTTCCACGACCGGACCAGCTCGGCCAGGTCGGCCGGCGTGGTGGTCAGCCCGGTCGCGGTGGACAGCACGATCGGAAAGAAGCAGAGCAGGAACACCATGGTCAGGATCGGCTTCTGACCCCAGCCCAGCGCCACCACCAGCAGCGGGCCCAACGTGATCTTCGGCACCGCGTTCACCGCGACCAGCAGCGGCGTGAACATCCGCTCCACGGCGCGGGAACTGGCCAGGGACAGTCCGATCAGGACGCCGGCGGCCGCCGACAGGGCGAAGCCGACCAGGATCTCCAGCAGGGTGGTCCCGGTGTGCTCCAGCATCTGGGCGGGCTTGTCGACGAACGCGCTGAACACACCCCCCGGCGGCGGCAGGGCGGCCGGCGGGATCAGCTCCAGCCGGGCGATCAGCCACCACGCCGCCAGGGCGACCAGCAGACCGGCCGCGGGCAGCAGCGCCGCCCCGACCCCGGCGCGCAGGCCGGCGCCCCGACCCGCCCGTCCCGCCTCCGGGCCGGCACCCGGGGATGGGGGCACCGTCACCGCCGGCTCGACTGACCGCACGTCGGTCATCTTGTCCTCCTCGAAATCCGACGGCCCTGGGGGCCGACGAGCGACGGGGGTACGTCCCACCGGATCCGGCGGGACGTACCCCCTGGTGGCGACCGGACGATCAGGCCTTCGGCGCGAGGCTGAAGTCGATGATCTGCTCGGGGGTGATGTTCTGCTTGAGCGCGCCCGCGCCCTGCAGGATCGCGATGCTCTTCGCGACCCGGCCGCTGTCCAGCGTGCCGATCGCGGTGCCGGAGTTGCCGGAACGCACGTACGCGGCCATCAGGTCCAGCTCGGCGGCGGCGGCCACCGGGTTGGCGGCGTCGACGTTCTTCTTCAGGATCTCGCCGGCCTCCTTGGAGTTCGCCAGGCTGTACTCGAGGCCCTTGAGCAGCGCCGCGGTGAACCGCTTCACCATCTCGGGCTTCTCCTTGGCGATCTTCGAGGAGGTGATCAACACGTTGCCGTAGAGGTCCTGCATCACGTTGCTGTACGGCAGCATGACGGCCTTCTTCTTGGCCACCGCCTCGATCGTCGGCTGGCCGACGACGAACTGGCCGATGCCGTCCACCGAGCCGCTGGCCAGGGTGCCGATCAGCGCCTGCGCCTCACCGTTGACCCAGGTCACCTTGCTGGCGTCCACACCGGCGAGCCGGGCGTACGTCGGGAACAGGTTGCGCACCACGGAGCCGGGGGTGTCGGCGAGCTTCTTGCCCTCCAGGTCCTTGGGCGAGTTGATGTTCTTGCCCTCGACGGTGGCGATGCCGGCCATCGTGCGCTGCTGGATCGCGGCCACCGCCGTGAAGTCCTTGGCCTGGCCGTTACCGAGCTGGAGCAGACCACCGGTGAGGTCGATCGGCCCGAAGTCCGCCTGGCCGCCGACGACCGTCTGGATCACGCCGCCGGTGCCCTGGCCGGCCTTGATCTCGACGTCGAAGCCGGCCTCCTTGAAGAAGCCCTTCTCCTTCGCCACCCAGGCGTAGGAGTCACGGCCGAAGTTGCCGAAGGAGGTGAGGTAGGTCACCTTCTCCAGTGCTCCGTCTTTGCCGCCCTTGGCGTCGTCGGACGAGTCCGACCCGCTGCTGCAGGCGGAGACGAGGGCGAGGGCGGTGGCCAGCGCGGCCGTAGCGACCGTACGGGTCAGCCTTCTCATCAGTAGCACCATGTCCTTTCCGACCGGGACCGCAGGCCACCGGCGGGGGTTGTCGCGACGGTGCCGGCAGGAGGGGCAAGCCGGGCACCGCCATCGTGAGGGGACTCTTCGCGGGCACAGCGTACGAGAAACCCACAGTTGCGACGCCAGGCGTATTGGGTTGCGGAACGGATACAACATGACGACCACCCCGGACGGTGCGGAATGTCAACGGGGCAGCTAGCCTTTGTCGGATTCCTGACCGTCCACTCAGCGGAGGTACGCCGCAGATGATCCGACTGTCCGGGGTGTCGCGTACCTTCGAGGGCCGGTCCGGCCGGGTCGAAGCCCTTCGCGGCATCGACCTCGACGTCGCCGAGGGCGAGTTCGTGGCCGTGCTCGGGCGCTCCGGCTGCGGGAAGTCCACCCTGCTGCGGTTGATCGCCGGGCTGCTCCCGCTGACCTCCGGCGAGATCACCGTGGCCGGTACGCCGATCACCCGACCCCGCCGCGACATCGCCATGCTCTTCCAGAAGCCGGCGCTGCTGCCGTGGCGCAGTGTGCTGGACAACGTCCTGCTGCCGGTGGAGATCTTCGGCTGGAGCCGCGCCAAGCACCGCGAGCGAGCCCGGCAACTGCTCGACGTGGCCGGGCTCTCCGGGTTCGAGAAGCGGCTTCCGCACGAACTCTCCGGTGGCATGCAGCAGCGGGTGTCGCTGTGCCGGTCGCTGATCGGCGAGCCGCGGGTGATGCTGATGGACGAGCCGTTCTCCGCGCTCGACGCGCTCACCCGCGAGGAACTGTCCGGCGAACTCCAGCGCGTGCACATGGAGAACAAGCCCACCATCGTCTTCGTCACCCACTCGATCGACGAGGCGGTGCTGCTCGCCGACCGGGTGGTCGTGCTGAGTCCTCGCCCCGGCCGGATCCGCAAGGTGGTCGAGGTGGCCATCCCCCGACCCCGCACCCTGGGTCGCAACGCCCACCTCGCCGACGTCGCCCGGGTCAGCGCCGACCTGCACGAGCTGTTGATGGAACGCGACCAGCCGGCCGCGGCCGGCGCGGAGGGACGATGAACATGCGGGTGTCGGTCTTCACCGAGCCCCACCGGGGCGCCGACTACGACACCCAGCTCCGGTTCGCCCGACTGGTCGAGGCCGGCGGCTACGAGGGCTTCCTCCGCGCCGACCACTACCAGTCGATGGGCGCCGACCCGGGCCTGCCCGGCCCGACGGACGCCTGGCTGACCCTCGCCGCGCTGGCCCGCGAGACCCAACGGATCCGGCTCGGCACCCTGGTCACGTCGGCGACCTTCCGCCTGCCCGGCCCTCTCGCGGTGCTGGTCGCACAGGTCGACCAGATGAGTGGCGGCCGGGTCGACCTCGGCATCGGCGCCGGCTGGTACGAGCGCGAGCACACCTCGTACGGCATCCCGTTCCCGCCCGTCGGCGAGCGCTTCGATCGACTGGCCGAGCAGCTTGAGGTGATCACCGGGCTGTGGGCCACCCCGATGGGCGAGACGTACAGCTTCACCGGTGACCACTACCGGCTGGTGGACGCGCCCGCGCTGCCCAAACCGGCGCAGGTGCCCGGACCGCCGATCATCGTGGGCGGGCGCGGTCCCAAGCGGACCCCCGAACTGGCCGCCCGCTACGCCGACGAGTTCAACATGCCGTTCAAGTCCGTGGCCGAGACCGCCGGGGCGTACGACCGGGTGCGGGAGGCGTGCGACCGCGTGGGTCGCACGGAGGCCGGCCGCGTCCCGCTGGTGCTCTCCGCCGGGATCGTGGTGGCCATCGGCCGCACCGACGCCGAGGCGCAGCTGCGGGCCGCGCCACTGCACGAGAAGAGCGCGCTGCCACCGGAGGACCCGGTGGTCGGCTCGCCCGCGCAGCTCGTGCAGCGAATCGGCGAGTTCGCCGAGATCGGCGGCACCCGGGTGCACCTGCGCATGACCGACCTCGACGACCTCGACCACCTCGAGCTGATCGCCGCCGAGGTGCTTCCCCAACTGGACGGTGGACGATGACGGACGTGATCGACGGCACCGAACTCGGGCCGGTGGGCCAGGAGATCGTGTACGAGAACGACCGGGTCCGGGTCTGGCACATCCGGCTCGAACCGGGCGAGCGGCAGCCCCTGCACCGGCACGACCACCCCTACCTGGTGGTGGCGATCCAGGGCGCGAAGAACGTCGTACAGACCATCGACGGCACCCGGATCGACGCCGACGAGCCCACCGGCGGAGTCGTCTACCGGGACCCCGGTGCCGTACACATGCTCACCAATGTCGGGGACACGACATACCTGGCCCGACTGGTCGAACTCAAGTAGACCCGCCGGGCGCGCCTCGCCCCGCCGCGCGGCGTGCCGGTGGCGATCGGGTGTACCAGGTGCGTAACGTGCCGGACATGGCCTTTCGGACCTGGGGCAGATTACTGCTCACGGCGCTCGGGGTGAGCGTGCTGGCCGGAGCCGGCCAGCTCGGCGTCGCGTACGGCTTCGGCATCGTCCGACTCACCGGCGCCTTCACCGGCACGACCGTCAACCAGTGGCCGGCCCAGCTCGTCTGGGTGGGCTGGTTCGCCGCGAACGCCGCCGTCGCCGGTGCCGTCCTGACCGGGCGTCTGGCCCGCCGGGACACCCCGCCGGCCAGCACCGGCCGGCAACTGGCCATCGGCGGCGCGGCCGCACTCGGCGCCACCGCCGTGGCCCCGCTCTGCATGCAGCCCGCCCGAGCCGCCGAGTTGATCTCGGTGGACCCGGTTTGGGCGGTCGGCATCTGCGCCATCCTCGGGGCGGTCATCGGAGCGGGCGCGGCCGTCGCCGTGCTGTTCCGACCGGAACTGGGCTGGAACATGGCGGCCGTGGCCGGGGCGGTCTGGCTGCTGGCGTTCATTTCCGTCCTGCCGTCGCTCGGCACGGCCGGCCCGCTGCCCACGGTCCGACTCGGTGTACTCGAACCGAACTGGCTGGACGACGCCGCCGCGCAGCGTCTGGCGCTGCTCCTGCTGCCCGTGGTGGCGCTGCTCGCGGGCGCCGCGACCGCCGGGTTGGCCCGCTGGCGCGGCCAGGTTCCGCTGATCAGCGGGGCGACCGGGGTGGCCGGTCCGGTGCTGGTGGCATTCGCGTACCTGACCGCTGGCCCCGGCGACGCGGTGGACCGCTACCAGACCACCCCCTACTACGGCGCGCTGATCGCGATCCTCGCCGGCGCCCTCGGCGCCGCGGCCGCCGCTCTGCTGCGCTGGCCCGTCGCCGCCCGCACCGCCGATCCCCAGGCGATCCAGCCGACCGACATCCTGCGCCCGCTGCCCGCCGGCCCGCCCCTGCCGGGCGCCGAAGCGGCGAGGTCGACGGGTCCGGTCGACGACCACGGTGACACCGAGCCCACCGCCGACGCGGCCCCCACCGGTGGGCACCTGACCAAGACCGGTCCGGGTCCGCGCGCCGCCGACGACACCGCCACCGTACGCACCGTCCCCGCCCACTGGGACTGGCCGGCGACCACGGCGAGCGGCC
>NZ_JBEXHY010000214.1:0-5610 GCF_040608295.1 Micromonospora sp. NPDC005197
GGGGCGGGTGGGGGGGCGCCCGGGGGGGGGCGGGCGGGGGGGCCCGCCCCGGCCCCCCCCGCCCCCACGCCGGTGAGACAGCGGTCACCGCTGGCGGGACGAACCGGCGCCAAGATCATCGTTACGCTGCGGTCATGGACATCGAGGAGCGGTTGCGGCGTACGCGTCGGTGGCTGTGGATCGTGCTGATCGGCCTCTTCCTGAGCGGTGCCACCGCCTTCCCGCTGGAGATCGAGGTGCGCTGGCTGCTGCGCGCGCTGGACCCGCTCGCCGGGCAGATGCCGGCGCTGGTCGACTGGATCGAGCGGGTCCACACCGGACTCGTGACGGCGGGGCAGGACTACCCGTTCCTGCTCTACGGCACCGACTGGCTGGCCTTCGCCCACCTGGTGCTGGCGGTGGCGTTCTGGGGGCCGCTGCGTGACCCGGTGCGCAACGTCTGGGTGGTGCAGGTCGGCATGATCGCCTGCGCGGGGATCGTTCCGCTGGCGCTGATCTGTGGCCCGATCCGGGACATCCCGTGGTTCTGGACGCTCATCGACCTGTCCTTCGCGGTCGGGGCGTTCCCGCCGCTGTGGTTCGCCTACCGGCACATCCGCGCCGTCGAGGCCAGCACGGCCGAGGCGGCCGGGTCCCCGGCGACCGTGGGCCGTCCGGTGGCGCCGGCGTCCTGAGCCGCCCGCCTGAATCTGGCCGCTGGCGACGACTCCGACCCGGAGGTCAGCCTCCCTCGCGCGTCCTTTGCTCTGCTTCACTCCACGCAACACCGCCCGTCCGATAGTCGGACAACCGGTGTTGCGTCCGTTGAAGCAGAGCAAAGGACGCGTGGGGGAGGGGCGACGGGGGACGCTGCGTTGGCAGGTGAGATCGCTCCGGCGGGACCAGCGGGAAACGCCGCAAGGCCCGCCGCCTGGGCGACGGGCCTTGCGGGTGACGACTGCCGCTAGTGCGACAGCAACTCGTGGGACTCGCGGATCTTGGCCCACGACTTGGGCTCGGCCGGCGGCGCGGCCTTGCGGGCGGCGCTGGCCACGTCGGGCCGGCCCGCGGTGAACAGCCAGGTGGTGAACAGCTCGTCCAGGTCCAGACCGGAGATGCGCTCAGCCAGGGCCTGGAACTCCTCGATGGTGCCGTTGCCGTGCCGGTGTTCGGCCGTCCACGCCGGCAGGATCGCGAAGAACGCGTCGTCGCCGACGGCCAGCCGGAGCTGGTGCAGGGTCATCGCGCCCCGGTCGTAGACCGCGTTGTCGAAGACCCGGTCCGCGCCCGGGTCACCGGGCAGCACCTGCCAGAACTCGTCGTCGGCCGGGTAGCTGGCGTAGGTGAAGTCGAAGACCTCCTGCGCGGTGCCCTCGTCCTGCTCCTCGGACCAGAGCCACTCGGCGTACGAGGCGAAGCCCTCGTTGAGCCAGATGTTGCGCCACTCGGCCACCGAGACCGAGTCACCGAACCACTGGTGGGCGTTCTCGTGGGCCACCACGTACGTGTTGGCGCCGCGACGCCAGAAACCCGGGCCGTACACCGGGCGGGTCTGCGTCTCCAGGGCGAAGCCGATGCCGTCCACCGGCCCGGCCACGCCACCTCGCGCCTCGAACGGGTACGGGCCGAAGATCCCGCTCTCCCAGTCGACGATCTCGCCGGTCCGCTCGATGCTGGCCCGCGCGGCCGGCCCGAGCGCCCCCAGCGAGGTGCTGTACGCGTTGATCACCGGCTGACCGCCCGGCGTGGTGTCGGTGACGATGTCGTACTGACCGATCGCCATGAAGGCCAGGTAGGTGGCGGTGGGGGAGGTGGTCCGCCAGATCCACCGGGTGCGGTTGCCGGCCTCGGCCGCCGGCGGGCGGGGCTGCACGCCGTTGCTGATCACCTCGACGCCGGTGGGCACCGAGACGGAGATGTCGAAGGTGGCCTTGTCCAGCGGGTGGTCGTTGCTCGGGAACCACCACCACGCCGACTCGGGCTCGTTGACCGCGAGCGCCCCGTCGTCGGTGCGCGTCCAACCGGTGTAGCCGCCGACCAGGGTCTCCGACGGGATGCCGTCGTAGCGCACCACGATGGTGAGCTGCTGGCCCCGGGTGATCGTGCGGGTTGGCGTGACCACCAGCTCGTGCGTGCCCGCCCTGGCGGTGCCGGCCTCCCAGCCGTTGACCCGCACCGACTCGACGTCGAGCAGGAAGTCCAGGTTGAACGCCGAGAGGTCCTGTGTCGCGGTGGCGAGGATCGTGGTGGTGCCGGTGAGCCGGTCGGTGGCCGGGTCGTAGCGCAGCCGGACGTCGTAGTGCGAGACGTCGTAGCCGCCGTTGCCGTAGTCGGGGTAGTAGGTGTCGCCCAGGCCGGGAGCGCCGGGTTGCGGCGCGACCGAGACGACGGGCCGGCCCCAGCCCGTCGGGGCGGCCGGGGCGGGTGCGCCGGTGAGCATGGTGCCGGCGGTGGTGAGGGTCAGGGCGGCGGTGGCCGCCGTGAGGACTCGTCGCACGAGGTGGACTCCCTCCATCGGGTGTACGCACCGCCAACCTAATCGACAACTGTGAACGTCGCTGGCCCGGCGCGCTGCGGGCGTGTCACGGCGTCGGCCGCCGCGAAAGCGCGGGTCGCTACTGTCCCGGTGTCACCGCTGTCCGTTAGGGTTTCGGCGAACCGGACGGCCGTGGCGTGGGAGGCAGAGCGTGGGCAGGCTCGCGTCGGCGTACGGGCAGGCGGTCACCGCCCACCGGGCGGCCCGCGTACACCTGGATGCCGCCCGGGGCGTGCTCGGCGCGGCGCCTGCTCCGCCGGCGCAGGCGGGCGGGGGCGACCTCGTGGCCCGACTCGCGCGCCTCGGCGGCGCGCTGGCCACCCCCACCCCCGGCGCCACCGCGCTGACCGACACACCGGCCGCGGTGCGCATCGGCGAGGCGTCCACTCCGGACGGCGGCTTCCCGGTCCTGCTGCCGCTCGGCGGCGGCCACCACCTGGCACTGGACACCGACGCCCGGGACGGGCGCGTCGCCGCGCTGCTGCGGGCGCTGGTGCTGCGGCTGGTCGCGACCGCGCCACCCGGTCGGGTCCGGGTCACCGGCATCGACACCGCCGCGCTGGGCGCCACCTTCGGCCCGCTGCGCCCGCTGCTCGACGCCGGCGTGCTCGACCCGCCGGCCACCAGCGAATCCGAGGTGGCCGCCCTGCTGACCGCCGCCGAACGGCACGCCCGCGCCGCCCAGCACGCCGATCCCTCCACCCGGCAGTTGCTGCTGGTGGTCGCCACCGCCGCCCCGCCGCCGCGCGAGCTGGCCCGGCTCGCCGCGCTCACCCACGCCGGCCCGGCCGCCGCCGTCTGCGTGCTCCTCGCCGGCCATCCGTCCCGGCTGCCCGGCGAGACCGCACCGCCGCTGGGCAGCACCACCGCCCTCCGGATCAGCGAGGGGTACGCGCACGTCGGCGACCCGCCCGGCGTCCCGTTCAGCGTCGACGGCAGCGGTCTCGCCGCCCCGGTGCTGCTCGACGGCGACCCGCCGCCGGCCTCGGTCCGCGCGCTCGCCGAGCACCTCGGCGCCGCCGCCCGCCGTGCCGAGGCGCTGCCCTTCGCCGAGCTGCTGCCCGAGCGGCGCTGGGCCGAGTCCGCGGCCAACGGGCTGCGCACCGTCGTCGGCCGGGCCGGCCCCGCGCCGCTGACGGTCGCCTTCGACACCGCGCTGACGGTCGCCTTCGACACCGCGCTGACGGTCGCCTTCGACACCGCGCTGACGGTCGCCTTCGACGATGCCACCCCGCACTGGCTGGTCGGCGGGCGCACCGGCGCCGGCAAGACCGTCTTCCTCCTCGACGTCCTGTACGGACTGGCCGCGCGCTACTCGCCGGCCGAGTTGCAGCTCTACCTGCTCGACTTCAAGGAGGGCGTCAGCTTCACCGAGTTCGTGCCCACCGGGCATGACCCGTCCTGGCTGCCGCACGCCCGTGCCGTCGGCATCGAATCCGACCGCGAGTACGGCCTCGCCGTGCTGCGCGAGCTGCGCCGGGAGGCACAGCGCCGGGCCACCGCGCTGAAGCGGCACGGCGTCACCAAGCTCGCCGACCTGCCACGGGACAATCCGCTGCCGCGCATCGTGGCCGTCATCGACGAGTTCCACGTGCTGCTCGCTGGCAACGACGCGCTGGCCCGCGAATCCGTCGACCTGCTGGAGGAGTTGGCCCGCAAGGGCCGCTCGTACGGCATCCACCTGGTGCTGGCCAGTCAGAGCATGACCGGCATCGAGGCGCTCTACGGTCGGGCCGAGGCGATCTTCGGGCAGTTCGCGCTGCGGGTGGCGCTGCCCGGCGGCGGCGGTGTCCTCGACCAGCTCAACGACGCCGCCGCGGCCCTGCCGATCGGCTCGGCCGTGGTCAACACCGCCGCCGGCGCGGTCGGTGCCGACACCGTGCTGCGCTTCCCCGACGCGCACGCCGCCGCGGCCGACCTCGCCGCGCTGCGCCACGAGCTGTGGCAGGCCCGCCCGCCGGGCTCGCGGGCCCCGGCGGTCTTCAAGGGGTACGAGGCGGCGCGCGTCGAGGACGATCCCACCTTCGCCGGGCTGCGCCCCGGTGGCCGACGCCCCATGGCGCTGGTCGGCCGGACGGTCGACGTGCACGGCACCACGGCGCTGTTCCTGATGGACTCCACCCCCGGCCGGCACCTCGCCGTGGTGGGCACCGCACCGGCCGGCGCGGACGTGCTGCGCGCCGCCGCGCTGAGCCTGGCCCGTCAACACACCCCCGGCGACGCCCGGTTCCAGGTGGCCTCCCTGGTCACCGCCGCCGACCCGATCGCGGCCGAGACCGAGGCCGCGCTGCGGGCCGCCGGTCACCCGGTGCACCGCCTCGACGCGGCCGGGCTGCGCGACCGGATCGCCACGCTGGCCGCCGAGCCGGCCGGCCGCGAATACCTGGTGGTGTTCGGGATGGACGCCGCCGCTCCGGTCCTCGGTGCGGCCGACCCGGTCACGTTCCGCTCCGGCCTGGACGACCTGCGTACGCTGCTGCGCCACGGCCCCGCCCAGGGCGTGCACCTGCTCGGCTGGTGGCGCGGCCTGCGGCGGCTCTCCGACGACCTCGGCGGCACCCAGAACCGCGACGACGTCGCCTGCCTCGTCGCGCTCAACGTGCCCGGCGCCGAGCTGGCCCTGCACCTCGGGGTGCACGACCTGGCCTACACGCCGCGTGCCGACCGGGCGCTGCTGGTCGACCGGCACGACCAGCGCACCAGGCTGATCGTGCCGTTCGCCCGCGACGGGCACGAGCCGCACGGGGAGCGTTGACAGTGTCCTTCGAGGAGTACGCGGCGCTGGCCCGACAGCTCGCCGAGCACCGCCGCGCCGGCGAGCGGGACGCCGCAGCCGAGTCCGAGCGCCGCCGTGACCTGCACGCCGCCGCCGACTACCTGCACCAGCGGCTGACCGCCCAGGGCCACCGCCTCGACCAGCTCGGCCGCGCGATCGGCATCGACCAGCCACCGGCCGGCCCGACCGCCGCACCGGGCAACGACGCGCCGGGAACGAGTACGGGCGTCCCGCCCCGCCCGCCGGCAACCGGGCCGGCCACCACCTGGACCGGCTCGCCGCCGCCGACCGGCTCGCCCGGTGACCCGGGCACCTGGTC
>NZ_JBEXHY010000215.1:0-5434 GCF_040608295.1 Micromonospora sp. NPDC005197
GACGCCCTTGAGGCGGAGAGCATCTTCGTGATGCGCGAGGTTGTCGCCGAGATGGAACGGGGGCACCGACGGCGGGCTCAGCGAGGCCGCACGGTGTCGCCCGGACGGCACGTGCCGGGCCGCGAGTCGCGGCCCGGCACGAGAGACGACCGGCTACTCAGGAGACGGGCACCAGCTCCGGCGCGGGCGCCGGCGGGTCGGTGGGCGCGGGCGCCGGGCGTCGCCGCAGGAAGCGCGGGGCCCACCAGTTCGCGTCGCCGAGCATGGTCATCAGGGCGGGCAGCACCACTCCCCGGATGATCGTGGCGTCCAGCAGGATCGCCGCCGCCAGGCCGATGCCGAGCTGCTTCATGTCGATCGTGCTCAGCGTCGCGAAGATCGAGAACACCCCGACCATGACGATCGCCGCGCTGGTCACCACCCCGGCCGACGACGTGATGCCGTATGACACGGCGTCGCGGTTGGACATGCCGGCCCGGACCCCCTCGCGGATCCGGCTCACCACGAAGACGTGGTAGTCCATCGAGAGGCCGAAGAGCACCACGAACAGGAACAGCGGCAGCCAGGAGACGATCGCGCCCATCGAGGTGAAGCCGAGCAGCCCCTCGGCCCACTCCCCCTGGAAGACCAGGACCAGCAACCCGTACGCGGCGCCGGCGGAGAGCAGGTTCAACGCGATGGAGCTGGCCGCCACCACCACCGAACGGAAGGTGAAGGCCATGACCAGGAACGTGAGCACCAGCACAAAGCCCATCACCAGCGGCAGCTTGTCGCGGACGTGCGACGCGTAGTCCTCACTGTCGGCCACGCTCCCGCCGACCGCGTACTCGATCCCGGGGATCCCCCGCAGCTCGGCCGGGACCAGGTCCGCACGCAGCTTCTCCAGCGACCGCACCGACCGGTCGTCCCTGCTGGAATACGGCGTGGCGACGTCCAGCACCGACACCCGCCGGTCGGCCGACACCTTGATCTTCGGGCCGTCCGCCTCGGCGGGGGCGAACAGCGGGTCGCCTCCGGCCCGGGCAGCAAGGTCGGTGAGCGCCGCGTTGACCCGGTCGGCCTGCTCGGCCGGCGCCCGGACGGCCACCACGTGGCTGGTGCCGGTGCTCGGGAAAGCCGCGGTGAGCCGGTCGTACGCCTGCATGGCGGGCGTGGTGCGCGGCAGGTCCTCCATTCCGGGGAACTTCAGCTTCATGCCGAGCGCCGGCGCGGCCAGCGCGAGCAGCAGGCCGACCGAGATGACGAGCGTCGCCACCGGGGCGCGCAGCGCGGGCCGGAGCACCGCCGGCCAGAGCCGGGGCGTACGCGGCTCGCCGTGCCGGCCGGTGCGCGGCGCGGTCAGCCGCCAGAGCAGCGGCACCCGGGGCCGGTCGACCCAGCGGCCCAGCCTGGCCAGCAGGGCCGGCAGCACGGTCAGCGAGCCGGTCACCGCGACGGCGACCACCAGGATCGAGCCGACGGCCAGGGACGAGAAGACCACGTCGCCGGCGAGGAACAGTCCGGCCATCGCGATGATCACGGCGAAGCCGGAGACCACCACGGCGTGCCCGGAGGTCTCCGCGGCGATCTCCACCGCGTCCAGGCCGGAGCGGCCCTTGGTCCGTTCCTCCCGCTCCCGGCGGATGTAGAACAGCGAGTAGTCGACCCCCACCGCCATGCCGATCAGCAGGATCACCGGTGACGTGGTGTCGGTGGCCGGCACGAGGTGCGAGGCGAGGGTGGACAGGCCCATCGCGGCGGCGACCGAGGAGAGCGCCAGCAGCACCGGCACGCTGGCCGCGATCAACGCGCCGAACGCGATGATCAGGATGGCCAGGGTGACCGGCAGACTCAGCAGCTCGGCGCGCTCGAAGTCCTTGCCCAGGGTGTCGTCGAGCGCCTGGCCGATCGACGGCCCGCCGACCTGCTCGACGCGGAGCTGCGGGTGCGCGCCCTGCACGGTGGCGGTGACGTCGCGCAGCGGCTGCACCCGGTCCGACGCGGTCTCCGGGTCACCGGACATGGTGATCGGCAGCAGCAGCGCGGACCCGTCCCGCGCGGTGACCGGCGGGCCGACCTCGGCGACGCCGGTGACCGTACGCAGCCGGGCGGCCGCGTCGTCGGCGGCCGCCTTCGCCGCCGCCGGGTCCAGGGCGCCACCCCGGGAGGTGATCAGGACGTTGTCCACGGCCGGGTCGTCGAAGGCCCCGTCGTCCACGATGATGCTGGCCCGTCCGGCCTCGCCGATCGCCTGGTCCTCGCTGGTGGCCTCGGTGAGGCCGGCGGCGTTGCCACCGACGAAACACACCGCCACGAACACGACCCACAACGCGATCGCCCGCCACGGATGCTCGGCGCTCCACCGCGCCATCCGCACGGTCACCGGTCTGTTGCCCATCTCGCGTCCCCCTGTCACGTCGACCCCCTGTCAACGGTGCTGACGTTAGGGGCGTGACGAGGCGGTCACATCGGGGAACGGCCCCCGTCCGCCCCGGAGTCGGTCCGTCGAGGGCGGCGGGCCCGCCGGACGGGCATCAACCCGCGATTCGGGCGTACGCCGGGGTGTGGCCCGGAGCGTCCGGCCGCGACCCGCCGGTGCCGACCCGGAGCCAGCTCCGGGTCATCCCCGAAGGGCACCCCGAGGCCGGGGCTGGCAGCGCGGGCAGCTGTACGAGGAGCGGTTCATGAACGACTCGCGGCGGATCGGCGCACCGCACCGCCGGCACGGCTCGCCCTCCCGGCCGTAGGCGTTCAGCGCCCGGTCGAAGTAACCGCTCTCGCCGTTGACGTTGACGTAGAGGGCGTCGAAGCTGGTGCCGCCCTCCTTGATCGCCTCAGCGAGCACATCGCGGACGTGACCGAGCAGGCGCTGCGCGGCCGGGCCGGTCAGCGCGTCGGTGGGGCGGGCGCCGTGCAGCCCGGCGCGCCAGAGCGCCTCGTCGGCGTAGATGTTGCCCACGCCGGAGATCAGCGTCTGGTCGAGCAGGGCCCGTTTCACCTCGGTCCGCCGCCGGCGCAGCGCGGCGACGAACGCCGCGTCGGAGAACTCCGGGTCCATCGGGTCGCGGGCGATGTGCGCGATCTCCGCGGGGAGGTCCGCGCCGCCCTCGCTGACCGCGAGCCCGCCGAAGGTGCGCTGATCGACGAAGCGCAGCTCGGGCCCGTCGTCGGCGAACCGGAACCGGACCCGCAGGTGGGTCTCGTCGGGGGTGCCGGGCGGCTGGAGCAGCAACTGACCCGACATGCCGAGGTGCCCGATCACCGCGTCGCCGCTGTCCAGCGGGAGCCACAGGTACTTGCCGCGCCGGCGCACGTCCACGATGGTCCGGCCGGCGAGCACGTCGGCGAAGTGCGCGCCGCCGGGGACGTGCCGCCGGACGGCGCGCGGGTGTCGGACCTCGACCGAGGCGATCCGCCGGCCGGTGACCCACTGGGCCAGCCCCTGCCGGACGGTCTCCACCTCGGGCAGCTCAGGCACGACGTACACCCGTCTCGTGGCCACTCGGGGCCTCGGCGTCGCGGGCCTCGGTCGGGCCGCCGCCGTTGGCGGACGTCTGCCGCTCGGGCGGGGTCTGCTGCTCCGCCACGTCGGCCGGCATGGCCTGCGCCAGGTGGTCGGCCACCTCGGCCCGGGCCGCCTGCTCGGCGCTGTCGGGCGGCCCGAACGACTCGTCCTGGTCGGACCTGTTCTGCTGGTCCTGCTGGGCGTTCTGCTCGTGCTGGTCCGTGAGCATCCGCCAGGCCGCCTCGGCGGCCCGCTGCTCGGCCTCCTTCTTGCTGCGCCCCTCCGCGCCGCCGTACCGGTTGCCGGCCACCACGACCCAGGCGGTGAACGTCTTGAGGTGGTCCGGTCCGGTGCCCTCGATCCGGTACTCGGGCACGCCGAGACTGAGCGCGGCGGTCAACTCCTGGAGGCTGGTCTTCCAGTCCAGGGCGGCGCCCCGGCCGGCCGACTCGGCCATCAGCGGGTCGAAGAGCCGGTGGATCACGATCCCGGCGGTGTCCAGCCCGTACTGGAGGTAGATGGCGCCGAGCAGCGCCTCCAGGGTGTCGGCGAGGATGCTCGCCTTGTCCCGGCCACCGGTGGTCTCCTCGCCCTTGCCGAGCAGCAGGTACGCGCCGAGGCCGTCCGGGCCCAGGCCGCGGGCCACGTCGGCGAGCGCCCGCATGTTGACCACGCTCGCCCGCAGCTTCGCCAACTGCCCCTCGGGCAGGTCCGGGTGGTTGTGGAACAGCGCCGTGGTGATCACGACGCCGAGGACCGAGTCACCGAGGAACTCCAGCCGCTCGTTCGTCGGCAGGCCACCGTTCTCGTACGCGTACGAGCGATGGGTCAGCGCGCGTTCCAGCAGGTCCGGCTCCAGGCTGACGCCGAACGCGGCTTCCAGGTGACCGACGGACGCCCGCCGCCGCTTGTCGTTGCTCATGATGTGCGTACCTCGGTGTCGGTGGAACGGTCGGTGCGGTCCGTCGCGGCGTCGCCGTCGAGCAACGCGGAGACCAGTTCGGTGGCACGCCGTCGCCACAAATGGGCGGCGAGAGCGATGCCGGAGGCGACGTCGTCGGCGCGAGCGGAGCCGTGACAGACGACCACCGTCCCGGCGACGCCCAGCAGGGCGGCGGCCCGGGGCGCGCCGCCGACGACGGGCGGGCCGCCGGCCATCGCGTACGCGCCCTCGATCGCCTTGAGCAGCACGTTACCGGTGAAGCCGTCGGTCACCACCACATCGGCGCGCGCGCCGAGAGTCACGTCGTACCCCTCGACCAGGCCGACGTAGCGTGCCCCGCAGGGCAGCGGTTCGACGGCGAGCAGGGGGTCGGTGGCACGGCGTACCCGGTCGCCCTTGCCGGCCTCGGTGCCGACTGAGAGCAGGCCGACCCGCGGCGCGACGACCGAATGGGCCACCGCGGCGTACGCGGCGCCGAGCACGGCGTGCCGGGCCAGGGTGGCGGGGCGGGGCTCCAGCGAACCGCCGACGTCGAGCAGCACCACCGGCCCGGCGACCGCGGGCAGGGTGGCGACCAGGGCGGGTTGGCGGATCTCCGGCCAGCGTCCGAGCCCGAGCACGGCGGCGGTGACCGTGGCGCCGGTCGCGCCGGCCGAGACGAGGGCGTCGGCGGTGCCGTCGCGGACGGCGGTGACGGCGGCCCGGACGGTGCTCTCCGAGCGGGCCGCGCTGGGATGGTCGGCCATGCCGACGGCGGCGCGGACCGGTCGGACCGTGATCCGGGCCCGCTCGGGCGGGGCGAGGGCAGCGATCAGCGCGTCGGCGACCTCGGTCGGGCCGACGAGCAGCAGGTGCAGATCGGGATCGGCGCGCACGGCCCGCAGAGCGCCGTCAACCACGACGGCGGGAGCGTCGTCCCCGCCGAGGAGGTCAACGGCGATCCGCGCGGTGCCCGGCTCCATCGGTACGCCGGCCGGAGTGGGCCGGCCGGCGTCGGAGGGAGCCGG
>NZ_JBEXHY010000216.1:0-5342 GCF_040608295.1 Micromonospora sp. NPDC005197
GGGAGATCCGACGGGCGCCAGCCTGAAGTGCGCTCCGGGCATTGCCCGGTTGGTGGTACGGCGATCAGTGCGCGGCCCCGCTGAAGCGCTGGCGGCGACGCCAGGCCAGGGTCAGCAGCAGCATGATCGCGCCGGCGCCGACGAGGCCGCCGCCGAGCTTCATGGGCGTACCGATGCTGTCACCGGTGACGGGCAGCGGCTGCTTCTTGTGCAGCACCCGCAGCTCCGTGCTGGCGGTCCGGCCGGACTCGCGGCCCGTGGCGGTGAAGGTCAGCAGACCGGTCACCGACGGCTTGTAGCTCTTGGTGAAGCCGCCCTGGGCGTTGGTGAACGCCGTGAACTGCAGCGGCGCGCTCGCCTGGTACGCCACCGGCGCCATGGCCACGGTGGTGCCGTCGCTGCGGCGGGCCGGCGCCTTGCCTGCGGCCGGGGCCGCAATCGGGGTGACGGTCACCGTGATGTCGACGGTCTCGTTGGGGCCGAAGTTGGTGCCGGTCAGGATGACCGTCTCGCCGAGGAAGATCGTCGGCCGGTTGACGGTCAGGGACGCGGCGGTCGGCGGGTACGGCGGCGGCTGAGTCGGATCGGTGGTCGCGCTGGGCGTCGGCTGCGGCTGTGCCGCCCCCGCTGCCGTCGGCACGGCCACCACGGCCAGGCCGACCGTGAGCGCCATGATGATGCGGGATAGCCGCATGATTGGTTCCCTCCTACTGGTCACAGCTTGGTGCGGAATGAACTTGGGTGGTCCACGGGCTGGCGGTGGGGGTCAGCCATAGCTCGGCCTGCCCGACGTCGGTCTTGGCCGTCAGGACGGTGACCTCCAGCGCCCTCTCGACGCCGGGGCCGATGTCGACGTTGGCCGTCGCCACCTGGCGGCGGCGTTCGGTGCCGCTGCCCAATGCCGTCTCAGCCCCGTCGAGCCGGGCGTCGAGCACGGAGCCGCCAGCCGGGCTGTAGATCGACACCAGCGTGCGGACGGTGTACGGATCGCCAGCCAGACCGAGGCCAAGGATCGATTTGCTGAGCCCTGACTTCGGCGCCGTCGAGCGCAGGGTCACCCGCAGCCGGAGCTCGCGGCGGCCGTCGGGCCGGCATTCGCCGACCGTGAGGCTCGCCGTCGGCCGCAGGTAGTAGCCGAGCTTCGCGCCGCTGCCATCGTTGAGGAACACGCCGACAGTCGGCACGGTGTCCTGTTCCGGGAGCGTCCCGGCCATCCGGCTGTCGCCGAATGCCCGCTGTTCTTCCGGATGAGCACTCCAGAACAATATCCGGCGTTCCGTGATAGCACGGTCGAATGCGGACAACAACACCCGTGGGTTGACATTCTTCTTGAAGAAGGCGTCAAACACCGCGGCGGCCGACGACGCGAAGTAGGTGTCCTGCTCCGTGGTGCCCAGCCGCTGGTAGGTCTCGTTGAGCAGGGTCTGCACGACCTTCTCGCTGGCCAGCGGCACTCCACCGGGCACCAGCACCGGGCCGGTCGCCTTCAGCAGGTAGGACAGCACCACCGGGTCGACGGCGAGAACGCCATCGACGGTGGTCCCGGTCTTGCGCCGGAACATCTCCCGGTACAGGGCGGCGGCGGTCGGGAAGTGCGGGGTGAGGTTCACGTCGGCGGGGTAGATGCCCGGCAGGTCGGTCCAGACCGCTCGGGTCTCGGCGGGCAGCTTCAACGCGGGAGTGAACCGGCCGAGGGACGCGCTACTGCCCTGCGGGCCCATCCGAACCCGCCCGTTCTCGGCCTCGATCATCGCGTACGCGCCGAACATGCCGCCGGTGGCACGCAGCTCGGACAGGTTCTGCGAGACGAGCAGGTAACGCCGCGAGCCATTCGCACCGAGCAGCGGCGGCAGCAGCCGTGCGCCCTGGTCGGCCGCAGCGGTGAGACTGGCCAGCCGGTCGATCTCGCCACGTAGATCGGTCAGCGCCTGGCGCACCTGGTTGACCAGCCGGTCGACGGGCACCTCGCTCAGGTCACGGCGGGTGGCCTGCACCGCGTCGTTCGCCCGGGTCAGCTCTGCGGAGACCGAGCTGAGCCGGGCCAGGTCCAACCGACCCTCGGCCGGCACCAGGCTGGTCAGGTCCGTCCGCAGCAGGGTCGGGAACGCCCGCCGGGCCAGGTCGTCGATGGCGATGGCGATCAGCCGGACCGCGTCGAGGTCGTCGCCGGCGATCGGGGTACGCCGACCGACCTTCCAGCTCGGGTCGGACGTGGCGGCTCGGGCCGCGCGGGACTGCTCCTGCAGAGCGGAGAGAGTCCGCAGAGCACGGTCGGTGTCCCCGCCGACCACCTGCGTGCTCAGCTCCCGGGCCAGGCCGGCGGCGTTGAGCAGGTGCGCGCGCGCCTGCCAGCCCCGCAAGCCGATCCATCCGCCACTGGCGAGCAGCAGTGATCCGACCACCAGGGCACCGAGCAGGGCCCGTCGCAGCCGTGCGCGCCGGCGACGCCGGGATCGGCTTCGCCGTCGACGCGGCCGTTCGCTCTCCGTCACACCACACTCCCGTTTGCCGGAATCGGACAGTCCGTTCGATTCCCTGACGTTCTTAGCACGTTGCAAGGGATCTCGTACGGTTATGGGCCTTCTCGTCCTTTACGCGAGGTTTCCTCGCGGCTCTCCTGCACCCTGCGGGACCCGGCCGGCGGCCTCGTGCAGCAACCGCTCGATGCGGTCCACCCCGGCCGGCAACGACATCTCCCGCAGGTACGTCTGTCGGCCCCGGCGGCCCATCTCGGTGCGCGCCGGCGGCGGGATGGTGGCGGCCAACCAGAACCGGTCGGCCAGCGCGGCCCAGTCCTCGGGAGGGCACGACAACCCGGCTCGGGCGCGCTCGACCAGCTCGGCGGTGTCCCCGCCGGCCGACGCCACCACCGGCGCGGCGCAGGAGAGCGCGGCCTGCAGCTTGCCGGGCACCATGCCCCGAAGTTCCGGCAGGTCGCGCAGCATGATCAGCTGGTAGTCGGCGGCGGCGTACAGCTCGGGCATGTCGACCGGCGACCGCCGCTGAAGGAAGCGGACGTTCTCCGCCTTCAGTTCGGCGGCGAGCCCCCGCACCCGCTGCTCATCCGCGCCCGACCCGACCAGGACCAGATCCATGGTGCGGTCCAACGCCGCGGCGGCCCGTACCGCCGTCTCCAGCCCCTGGCGGGCGCCGATGGTCCCGGCGTGCATGACCACGCACCGGCGATCCCGGCGGACCATCTGCCGAGCCGCCGCGCCGGGTGTCGCCGGGTAGAAGATGCGCTCGTCGGTCCAGTTCAGCACCAGCTGGACCCGGGCCGGGTCGGCCCCGGCGGCGACCACCAGGTCCCGCATCGACGGTGCGGCCACCGCGACCCGCGCGGCCGTCCGGTAGATGCGGGTCATCGCGGCGCCCATCCGTGCCGACCAGCGGCCGTCGCCGTCCGCGTCCGCGCCGTCGCGTGCCCAGACATCCTGTACGTGCAACACGGCCGGCACCTTCGGAAGCAGCCGGAACAGAGCGGCGGTGGCGAACGTGGTGGCCGGCAGCTGGAAGACGTAGAGCGCGTCCACGTCGCCGAGGAACCGACGCGCCGCCAGCGACGCGCTGCCCGCGAACGACAGGTAGCTGACCATCCGCCCGTACGTGGAGGTGGCCCCGCCGGAGTAGCGCGGCACCCGCCGGACCGCCAGCCGTTGACTGTGCGTCTCGTGGTGCCAGCGCTGCCGCCACCCTGGATAGACGTGGCCGCCGGGGTAGTCCGGGAAGCCGGTGAGCACGCGGACCTCGTGCCCGCGCGCGGCCAGCTCCTCCGCGAGGCTGCCGGGGATGAAGGCGGGCTCGGGTGGAAAGTGGTACGACAGGATGCCGATCTTCACCGGGGCACCGCCGAGGACCACTGATCGGCCTCGGCCGGCGCGGCAGCACGTCCGGCGGGTGGTCGGCCCGCGTACGATGCCGACAACCCCTCCCCGCGCGGCCAGCGGCGTCGACGCACCACCCTCGGGGTGTGGCGACCCGTGTCCGCACCCACGAGAGGGCTCCCGATGGCCGACCGCGTGTTGTTCGTCTGCCACGCCAACCTGTGCCGCTCGCCGATGGCCGAATACCTGGCCCGCCGGTTGCTGGCCGACCGGCCCGTGCTGGTGTCCAGCGCCGGCACCGACGCGATGGACGGGATGGCGATGCACCCGTACGCGGCCCAGGTCGCGGCCGAGGGCGGCGGCGACCCGGCGGCCTTCGCCAGCCGGACGCTGCGTCCCGAACACCTCGCCGACGCGACGCTCGTGCTGACCGCGACACGGCGGCAGCGTTCGATCTGCACCGCGCTGGCGCCCGGCGCGCTGCACCGGACGTTCACCCTGCGCCAGTTCGGCCGACTGGCGGCGGCGGCCGAGCCGCCCGCCGAGTCGCGCGACGACCCGCTGCGGGCCGCCATCGCCGCCGCCGCCCACGCCAGGGGACGGTTGCAACCCGCCGCTCCGGACGCGGACGACCTGCGGGACCCGATCGGCGGGACCGCCGCCGACTTCCGTCGCTGCGCTGAGGAGATCGAACGCTCGCTACGACCCCTCGCCGCGCTCATCGGGGCAACCGGGTGAGTTCCTGGGTGCGGTCGCTGACGCCGTTGACGCCGGCGCCCTCGCTGTGCCGGGCCGCGGTGGCCCGGTCGGTCGGCACCGACGGCGTGGCCGACGAGGTGGCCACCCGGTAAGCCTCGTACTGGTACGCCTCGGCCTTGGCCACCTTGGCCATGTTCAGCACGCAGCCGAGCAACCGCACCGAGACCGAGTGCAGCGAGCGGGCCGCCGCGGCCACCTGGGTTCGCGACGTACGGCCCTGCTGACTCACCAGCAGCGCGCCGTCGGCCTGGACGGCCACCACGACACCGTCGGTCACCGCGAGCAGCGGCGCGGTGTCGATGATCACGATGTCCGTGGACTCGCGCAGCGCGAGCAGCAGGTCCGCCATCGCCTTGGAGCCGAGCAGTTCGCTCGGGTTCGGCGGCGCGGAGCCGCTGGGCAGCACCAGCAGGGACTTGTCGCCCCAGCGCTGCACCACGTCACCGACCTGGACGTCGCCGACCAGCACGTCGGTGAGACCGACGCCCGCGTCCAGGCCCAGGTACTCGTCGACCTTCGGGCGGCGCAGGTCCGCGTCGACCAGCAGCACCCGCCAGCCCGCCTCGGCCAGGGCGATGGCCAGGTTGCAGGAGAGCGTCGTCTTACCCTCGCCCTGCAGGGCGCTGGTCACGGCGATGACCCGGGCCGGCTCGTGCACGTCCACGAAGCGCAGGTTGGTCCGCAGCTTGCGGACCGCCTCCGCGCGCGCCGCCGTCACCGACACCGACCAGGCGCGGGCGATGCGGGTGACCGAAACCC
>NZ_JBEXHY010000217.1:1873-3512 GCF_040608295.1 Micromonospora sp. NPDC005197
CCGGGTTTGGTGTGGGGCGGATCGGGTTGTGGGTTGGTCGTTTGTTGAGAATTGCACAGTGGACGCGAGCATCTTTGTGGTCAAGTTGTCAAGGGCGAACGGTGAATGCCTTGGCACCAGGAGCCGATGAAGGACGTGGGAGGCCGCGATAGGCCTGGGGGAGCTGTCAACCAAGCTGTGATCCCAGGGTGTCCGAATGGGGAAACCTGGCACCAGTCATGTGGTGTCACCCACACCTGAACACATAGGGTGTGTGGAGGGAACGCGGGGAAGTGAAACATCTCAGTACCCGTAGGAAGAGAAAACAAATAGTGATTCCGTGAGTAGTGGCGAGCGAAAGCGGATTGAGGCTAAACCGGCTGCGTGTGATACCTGTCAGGGGTTGCGTGGTCGGGGTTGTGGGACCCTACTGAACAAGCTGACACTTGTTCGAGGAGTTACAAAGTCAGTGGCTAGTCGAACAGTCTGGAATGGCTGACCGTAGACGGTGAAAGTCCGGTAGGTGAAAGTTGCTGACCTTCTGTGGGTGTTCCCGAGTAGCGGCGGACCCCTGAAATCTGCCGTGAATCTGCCAGGACCACCTGGTAAGCCTAAATACTTCCTGGTGACCGATAGCGGACGAGTACCGTGAGGGAATGGTGAAAAGTACCCCGGGAGGGGAGTGAAATAGTACCTGAAACCGTTCGCCTACAATCCGTCGGAGCCTTGCGGGGTGACGGCGTGCCTTTTGAAGAATGAGCCTGCGAGTTAGTGGCATGTGGCGAGGTTAACCCGTGTGGGGGAGCCGTAGCGAAAGCGAGTCTGAATAGGGCGATTCAGTCGCGTGTCCTAGACCCGAAGCGGAGTGATCTAGCCATGGGCAGGCTGAAGCGCGGGTAAGACCGCGTGGAGGGCCGAACCCACCAACGTTGAAAAGTTGGGGGATGACCTGTGGTTAGGGGTGAAAGGCCAATCAAACTCCGTGATAGCTGGTTCTCCCCGAAATGCATTTAGGTGCAGCGTCGCGTGTTTCTTGCCGGAGGTAGAGCACTGGATGGTCTAGGGGGCCCACAAGCTTACCGAAACCAGCCAAACTCCGAATGCCGGTAAGTGAGAGCGCGGCAGTGAGACTGCGGGGGATAAGCTTCGTAGTCGAGAGGGAAACAGCCCAGATCACCAGCTAAGGCCCCTAAGCGTGTGCTAAGTGGAAAAGGATGTGGGGTCGCATAGACAACCAGGAGGTTGGCTTAGAAGCAGCCACCCTTTAAAGAGTGCGTAATAGCTCACTGGTCAAGTGGTTCCGCGCCGACAATGTAGCGGGGCTCAAGCACACCGCCGAAGCTGTGGCATTCACATTTTAACCTCGCTTGGACTTGATTCCTTGTGCAGGTGTGTGGATGGGTAGGGGAGCGTCGTGCCGCGAGTGAAGCAGCGGGGTGACCCAGTTGTGGACGCGGCACGAGTGAGAATGCAGGCATGAGTAGCGAAAGAAGGGTGAGAAACCCTTCCGCCGGATGACCAAGGGTTCCAGGGCCAGGCTAATCCGCCCTGGGTGAGTCGGGACCTAAGGCGAGGCCGAGAGGCGTAGTCGATGGACAACGGGTTGATATTCCCGTACCCGCGAAAGAGCGTCCCTGATGAACCTCGTTGTGCTAACCAT
>NZ_JBEXHY010000217.1:3610-5317 GCF_040608295.1 Micromonospora sp. NPDC005197
CCTAAGGCGAGGCCGAGAGGCGTAGTCGATGGACAACGGGTTGATATTCCCGTACCCGCGAAAGAGCGTCCCTGATGAACCTCGTTGTGCTAACCATCCAAACCAGCCGCGACCTTCGGGTCAAAGCTGGGGAGCGTGGGAACCTGATGGGTAGTAGTCAAGCGATGGGGTGACGCAGGAAGGTAGCTGAGCCCGGCCGGTGGTTGTGCCGGGGTAAGCGTGTAGGCCGTGTCGTAGGCAAATCCGCGACACACTAGGGCTGAGACGTGATGCCGAGCCGATTCAGGTGAAGTCAGTGATCCTATGCTGCCGAGAAAAGCCTCTAGCGAGTTCTTAGCGGCCCGTACCCCAAACCGACACAGGTGGTCAGGTAGAGAATACCGAGGCGATCGGGCGAACTGTGGTTAAGGAACTCGGCAAATTGCCCCCGTAACTTAGGGAGAAGGGGGGCCGGAGACGTGAAGCCCCGCGCGGGTGGAGCGTTGTATGGCCGCAGAGAGCAGGGGGAAGCGACTGTTTACTAAAAACACAGGTCCATGCGAAGAAGTAATTCGATGTATATGGACTGACGCCTGCCCGGTGCTGGAACGTTAAGGGGACCTGTTAGCTCTTCGGGGCGAAGCGGAGAACTTAAGCGCCAGTAAACGGCGGTGGTAACTATAACCATCCTAAGGTAGCGAAATTCCTTGTCGGGTAAGTTCCGACCTGCACGAATGGCGTAACGACTTCCCCACTGTCTCAACCACAGGCCCGGCGAAATTGCAGTACGAGTAAAGATGCTCGTTACGCGCGGCAGGACGGAAAGACCCCGGGACCTTTACTATAGCTTGACATTGGTACTCGAATTAGCTTGTGTAGGATAGGTGGGAGCCGGTGAAGTCCATACGCCAGTATGGGTGGAGGCAATCTTGAAATACCACTCTGGTTGATTTGGGTATCTAACTTCGGACCGTTATCCGGTTCAGGGACAGTGTCTGGTGGGTAGTTTAACTGGGGCGGTTGCCTCCTAAAGGGTAACGGAGGCGCCCAAAGGTTCCCTCAGCCTGGTTGGCAATCAGGTGTTGAGTGCAAGTACACAAGGGAGCTTGACTGTGAGACTGACAGGTCGAGCAGGGACGAAAGTCGGGACTAGTGATCCGGCACTTGCGAGTGGAAGCGGTGTCGCTCAACGGATAAAAGGTACCCCGGGGATAACAGGCTGATCTTCCCCAAGAGTCCATATCGACGGGATGGTTTGGCACCTCGATGTCGGCTCGTCGCATCCTGGGGCTGTAGCAGGTCCCAAGGGTTGGGCTGTTCGCCCATTAAAGCGGTACGCGAGCTGGGTTTAGAACGTCGTGAGACAGTTCGGTCCCTATCCGCCGTGCGCGTAGGATACTTGAGAAGGGCTGTCCCTAGTACGAGAGGACCGGGACGGACGAACCTCTGGTGTGCCAGTTGTCCCGCCAGGGGCACGGCTGGTTAGCTACGTTCGGAAGGGATAACCGCTGAAAGCATCTAAGCGGGAAGCCTGCTTCAAGATGAGGTATCCCACCCACCTTGGTGGGGTAAGGCCCCCAGCTAGACGACTGGGTTGATAGGCCGGAAATGTAAGCCCGGTAACGGGTTCAGTTGACCGGTACTAATAGGCCGAGGACTTGACTACTAAGCTGCTACGCGTCCACTGTGCAACTCTGAACAAGCGAACACCCGTGAACTGTTGCCGGG
>NZ_JBEXHY010000218.1:0-5285 GCF_040608295.1 Micromonospora sp. NPDC005197
GGGCGGCGCGGTGGTCGGCGGCGCGGTGGTCGGCGGCGCGGTGGTCGGCGGCGTCGTCCCCGGCGAGCAGTTGGCGCTCACCGAACCCGCGGCGACCTGCAGGCCACCGAGCAGCATCTTGGTGAAGTTCGGGTCGGTGTACGACGCCTCGGTGTGCCCGAGACCCGTGTACCAGGCCCGACCGCCGCCGAACGCCTTGCACCAGGTGATCGGGTGGTCGCCGTTCATGGTGCCGCCGCTGTAGGACGACTCGTCGAGGCTGGCGAGGACCCGCGCGCTGGAGCGGGGGTTGGTGCGGTAGTTGTACCACTCGTCGGAGCGGACCCAGGTGGCGCCGAGATGCGCGGTCGACGGGTTGGTCCGGTCCTCGATCTTCACGGTCGCGGTCTGGATCGCCGGGTGCGAGTCGAACCACGCGCCGACCAGCTGGCCGTACCACGGCCAGCTGTACTCGGTGTCGGCGGCGGCGTGCACGCCGACGTACCCGCCGCCGGCGGCGATGTACTGCTCGAAGGCCGTCTGCTGGCTGGCGTTGAGGACGTCGCCGGTCGTCGACATGAAGACCACCGCCTGGTACTGGGCCAGGTTGGAGGTGGTGAACTGGGCGGCGTCCTCGGTCGCGGTCACGCTGAAGCCGTTGGAAGCGCCGAGCTGCTGGATGGCCGCGATTCCGTTCGGGATGGACGAGTGCCGGAAGCCGGCGGTCTTGCTGAACACCAGGACCTTGGTCAGCGGTGCGGCCGAGGCCGTCGTGGGAAGGGCTATCAGGCCGGCCATCAACACGGCCAGGCCGGTGACGAATGCCAACAGGCGGGGACGGGAACGCATGGTCTTGCTCCTCTGCTGAGCGTCGACCCCGAGGGGTGCGCGAGGGCACGCCCGGGGCCAGGGTGGCGGTGGTGCGGAAGCCGGGCCGCCGATGCTCGGCTGAGATGGTGCGGTGATGTGGAGCGGTGGTGAGCGTGCGATTGGCCAGCCGATGACTCCGACCAACCTCTATGGACGGTCACAGTGCATCGACTCACATCGCTGACGCAGTAAACCTCCGATGTCTGCGCCCCGTCAAGCCCACCCGCTCCGGCCTGGGACGCACCGTGGCACGGTCAGCGCCGGCGTCGGAGCGGGACGTAGGGTCGGCGGTATGTCCACCGACGAAGATCGCGAGCGCCTCGCCGGGCAACTCGCGGCGCTGCCGGTCCGTGAGCTGGTCGACGTCCTGCGGCGTGCCCTGCCGCGGTTCACGCAGGAGGTGTACGGCATGCGAACGGTGCTGACCCTGGCCAACGTCACCTGGTTCGAGGACGATGTCGACCCGGGCCTCGACGTCGAGTTGGTCGCCTGGCCCGATCGCGACTACTACGGCGGTGAGCTCGGCCTGGATCAGGGCCTGTGGGAGAACGGCCGGTGCCCACGCTGCGATGTCGAGGTCACCTCGAACGCCAAGCGCGCGCACTGCCCGTACTGCGGCACCGCGTGCGTCCTGACCTGACGGTGCGCGCCAGCGTCGCGGTGGTCAGCCTCGGCCGTTCGACTCCGGGTCGCGAGTGCCCCTGGTCGCCATGAGGATGAGGTCGGCGATCGCCTCGGGGTGCGTGACCATGGCGAGGTGTGAGGAGTCGACCTCGATCGTCGTCGCGTTCATCCGCTCGGCCAGGAACCGCTCCAGCTCGGGCGCGGTGGTCCGATCCGCGGTGGAGACGGAGTAGTACGGGCAGGCTTGCGCCGGAGGCGTCAACGACCGAGGACGAGGTACGCGAGGCCGAGGACGCCGCGGTAGCCGCCGACGTACTGGCGCAGCCGGTCGTCGAGCTCCGCGCGGATCTGGTCCGCGCGGGGATCCTCGGGGTACGTCAGCAGCCACTCTTGCCGCCCCGCGAGCCAGGTGGACTCGAAGTCGTCCCACTCCCGCTGGTCGGCGGTGCTCAGGTGCAGCAGCCGCCAACCGCGCGCGCGGGCGGCCTCGACGAGGCCCGCGAGATCGGTGACGTCCGCACCGAAGATCCGCGTGGCCTCCGCGGTGGGGTCGGACTGCCAGTACCCCTCGCCGAGCAGCAGCCGCCCGCCCGGACGGACCACGCTGGCGAGCGCGTCGAGGGCCGCGCCGGTGCCGCCGAAGACGTGTGCCGAGCCGATACACAGGACCCGATCGGCCGGCTCGTGCCAGGCCGCGGCCTCGCCCATCACGAAGGCGACGTGCCGGTTCAGCGACTTCTCGGCGGCGAGCCTGCGCCCGCGGGCGAGGGCGGCCTCGGCGGTGCCCACACCGACGCCCCTCGTCGCGACGGGGCCTGCCACGCCGCCCGCGGCGACGGCGCGCAGCAGCAGCTCGCCCCAGCCGCAGCCGAGGTCCAGCACGCGCGCGCCGGGGCGTACGTCGAGTCGTCGCAGCAGCAGGGCCGCGTGCTCCTCCGAGAGCGGCGTGTTCCAGCGCATCCGCGCGTACCGGCTGGCGGCGAGGTGGTCGGTGCTGTGCATCCGTTCAGGGTGTCAAGTCGGGATCACCGGCGCGCACCGGGTGGGGTGCGTTCGGGTTGCGCGCAGGTCGGGACGGGTGTCGGGGCGTACGGCAGGATCGGTGCAGTGGACGCGGGCGCGGCGCAGCCCTGGCGGCCGCCGACCCGGCAGGAGGTCGCGGCCGCGGCCGGTCGCGGCCTGGTGGACGTGATCGGCCCGGGACTGCGGGTGCTGTTCTGCGGCTTCAACCCGGGTCTGTACTCGGCGGCGGTGGGGGAGCACTTCGCCCGCCGGGGCAGTCGCTTCTGGCCGGCCCTGCACGGCGCCGGCTTCACCGACCGGGAGCTGCGCCCGTGGGAGCGCGCCGAGCTGCTGCGGCAGGGACTGGGCATCACCAGCCTGAGCAACCGGGCCACCGCCCGCGCCGACGAGCTGACCCCGGCCGAGCTGGTGGCCGGGGTGACCGGGTTGGCGGTGAAGGCCGAGCGGCACCGGCCGAGGTGGGTGGCGATTCTCGGGGTGACCGCGTACCGGATCGCGTTCGTCCGGCCGAAGGCCGGGCTGGGCCCGCAGCCGGAGCGGCTGGGCCCGGCCCGGGTCTGGGTGTTGCCCAACCCCAGCGGTCTGAACGCGCACTTCCCGCTGCCGGCGCTGACGGCCGAGTTCGCGGCGCTGCGGCGGGAGGCGGGTTCCTAGACGTCGTCGGCGGCCAGCGCCCGGTAGTAGGGGGTCATGGCGGGGTGGTACTCGTCGAACTCCGGTTGGCGGGAGCCGTCCCGGGAGGCGACCAGCATGTCCAGGTAGTACTCCCAGCCGGCGCCCACCTCGGCGATGCCGTCCAGGCTGGTGAGGCGCTGGGCGAAGCGCAGCTCGGTGATGCCGTCGGGCTCGGTCAGCGCGAACTCCAGCAGCCAGCTGCCCGAGCCGTCGATCATCGAGACGCCGAGGCGCCGCTGCGGCTCGCACACCTCGATGCGTACGTCGCACCAGGGCTGCTGCTCCTCGTACGCCATCTGGACCCGGATGGTCCGGCCGGGCCCGGCGTCGCCCTCCCACGGGCCGAACCAGCGGGCCGTGCGCTCCGACTCGGTAAGGCTCGCCCACACGTCCGCCGCCGGGGCGCGGAACGTGCGGGTCAGGACGAGGTCGTGGCCGGTGGCGGTGCGGAACAGGCGGCCAGCGGGTGTACGGGTCATGCGATGTGCTCCGTTCGGTGTTCCGCCGCGCCGCGGGCGCGGCGTTCCCGGCGGGTTCGATGGACCTCGGTCTCCAGGGCGTCGAGGCGTTGCTCCCACCGGTCCGGTGCGGTGAACTCGGCGAGCCAGTCGATCAGCGCGGCGAGCGGGCCGGGGTCGAGGCGGTAGATCCTGCGGCGGCCGATCAGCTCGTCGCGGACCAGCCCGCTCTCCCGCAGCACCCGCAGGTGGCGACTGACCGCGGGTCGGCTGATGGCGAACCGCTGGGCGATCTCACCAGCGGCCAGCGGCGCGTCGCGCAGCATGGTCAGGATGCGCCGCCGCACCGGGTCCGCGATAGCGGTGGCCACCTCGTCCACGCCCGAAGCGTAACCCATGGGTTACGGGTTTGCGTAGGGCCGGCTGCGTCGATGGTGGGCACATGATCACCTGACCTGGCACTCTTGAGGGCATGCCAGCCCAGCTTCGATCCCGCCTGCTCGATTGGACCGTCGCCGTACCCGTGCTCGCCGTGCTGGTGTTGCTCGTGACGTGGGGGCGGGACCTTCCCGCCCCTGTCGTCGTGGTGGTCGCCGCGTTGCTGGGCGGTGCGGTGCTCGCCGCCGTGCACCACGCCGAGGTGGTCGCCCACCGGGTGGGGGAGCCGTACGGCTCGCTGGTGCTCGCCGTCGCGGTCACGGTCATCGAGGTGGCCCTGATCGTCACGCTGATGATCAGCGGGCCGGAGAAGACCCAGTCGCTCGCCCGCGACACCGTCTTCGCCGCCGTCATGATCACCTGTAACGGGATCCTCGGCCTGTCCCTGCTGCTCGGGGCGCTGCGCCGACGCGTGGCCGTGTTCAATCCCGAGGGCACCGGCGGGGCCCTGGCCACCGTGATCACCCTGGCCACGCTGAGCCTGGTCATCCCGACCTTCACCACGGCCCGCCCCGGCCCGGAGTTCAGCCCGGCCCAGCTCGCCTTCGCCGCCGTCGCGTCGCTCGCGCTGTACGGGCTGTTCGTGCTGGTGCAGACCGGCCGGCACCGCGACTACTTCCTGCCCGTCGACACCGAGGGTCGGGTGATCGACGCCGAGGAGCACGCCAAGCCGCCGACCACCCGCGCGGCGCTGATCAGCCTGGGGCTGCTGCTGGTGGCGCTGGTCGCGGTGGTCGGCGACGCCAAGACCGTCTCGCCGACCATCGAGGCCGGCGTGGCGGCGGCGAACCTGCCGCACGCGTTCGTCGGCGTGATCATCGCCCTGCTGGTGCTGCTGCCGGAGACCCTGGCCGCCGCCCGCGCCGCCCGCCGGGACCGCGTGCAGATCAGTCTGAACCTCGCCCTCGGCTCGGCGATGGCCAGCATCGGCCTGACCATCCCGGCCATCGCCATCGCCTCGATCTGGCTGGACGGCCCGCTGCTGCTCGGCCTCGGCGGCACCCAGCTCGCGCTGCTCGCGCTCACCGCGGTGACCGCCGTGCTGACCGTGGTGCCGGGGCGGGCCAACGTGTTGCAGGGCGGTGTGCACCTGGTGCTGCTGGCCGCGTTCGTCTTCCTGGCCGCCAGCCCCTGACCTTCTCGACGTCGCGCCCCTCGGCGCTCGCCGGCCGCCGGCGCCGCCCGCGGCCCGCGGGGGGGGCGCCCAAACGGCCGCGC
>NZ_JBEXHY010000219.1:0-5054 GCF_040608295.1 Micromonospora sp. NPDC005197
CGCTCCGCCGCCTCCCGGCCCGCCATCAGCGCGGCGATCCCGCCGGCGTCGAAGCCACCCGCGCCGACCAGGTCGACGACGACCTCGCTCGGCTGGCCGTTGACGGCCTCCAGCATCGCGCGGCGCAGCTGGTCCGCGCCGTCCCGGTCCACCTCACCGCCGACCTCGACGACGACCCCGTCGCCGTTCTGCCGCACCGAGATGCGGGTCTTGCCCGGGTCCGGTTCGGCGGCGCCGTTCTGCCACGGCGGCGGCGCGTCGGCGAGCATGGCCTGCCGCAGCCAGGTCAGCGCCCGCGACAGCAGTCGGGACACGTGCATCTGCGAGATGCCGAACCGGGCGGCGATCTCCGCCTGGGTCTGGTTGCCGTAGAAGCGCATGGCGAGGATGCGGCGTTCGCGCCAGGGCAGCCGGTGCAGCAGGCCGCTCACCGTCACCCGGTCGTCGACCGATTCCAGCGCGTTGTCCGACTCGCCGACCAGGTCACCGAACTCCGCGGAACTCTCCCCGCCGACCGGCGCGTTCAGTGACGCCGGGCTGTAGCCGGCCGCCGACTCCAGCGCCGCGAGGATCTCCTCCTGCGGCGTCTCCAGGCGGGCCGACAGCTCGGCCACCGACGGCGCCCGGGACAGCTCGCTGGTCAGCGCGGCGGTGGCCTGACCCACCTCGAGGATCAGGTCGCGCAGCCGCCGGGGCACGTGCACGCCCCAGGTGCGATCCCGGAAGTGCCGCTTGATCTCCCCGACGATGGTGATCGCCGCGTACGCGGTGAACGAGCCCCGTTCCGGGTCGTACCGGTCGACGGCGTTGACCAGCCCGAGGCGGGCCACCTGCTCCAGGTCCTCCAGCGGCTCCCCCCGGCCCCGGTACCGGCGGGCCAGTCGCCCGGCGAACGGCAGCGCGAAGCGCACCAGGTCGTCGCGGGCCTCTCCCCGCCGCTCCGGCGGCAGCCCCTCGATCCGGGCCGCGTACGCCAGCGCCGCCGCGTCCAGGTCCTCCAGACCACGCTCGGTGGGTGGTGGTGTGGTCGTGGTCGTGCTCGTCTGTCCGAACATCCGCGCCTCCCTCAGGAAGGTCCCCCGCCCGGATCGGGAAACCGGTCGTGCGCGTGGTCGGGCCACGCACCGGGCCGGAAAGTGGGTCAGTGACTGGGATGCCAGCGGGCGACAACGCCTCTACGCAGCGCAATCAGGCCGTCGCAGCCAGCGATGTTCCCGCTCCGTAGGTACTCAATCACGGGACCCCGGGTTCGCGAGGAAGTTTCGGCGTGCTCCCCTCAGGAGACGAGCAACCCCTGGTGGCCGCCGCTGTCGCGGAGCACCGACAGGGCCTCAGCGGCCCCCAGCGGGGGCGGAGCGGGCAGGTCGTACGGCTGGGCGCGCAGAACCTCGGTGGCCCGGCGCGTCGGCACGGACGTCACCGGATAGCCCCGGGCGGAGGTCCGGTCCAGCGCCCGCCGCCGCCGGCCGAAGCCCGCTACGGCCAACCACTGCGGCAGCCCGGCCAGGGCGGGCGAGCGCATCCCGGGAGGCTCGGGCAGGACGTCCACCGAGCTGAACGTCTCGCTGCCGGCCAGCCACCACTCGGCCTCGTCGACGCTGCGCCGGGTGGCGTTCTCACACCAGTACGGCACCAGCCCCGCCCGTACCACCTGCCACGGATCGAGCAGCCGGCCGCACTCCACCACCAACCGGTCACCGGTCTTGCCGGCGGCCCGCAGCCACCGCCGGTACAGGTCCGCCACGCCCGCGCTCAGCGCCGCCGGCCGGGGCACCAGCACCCGGTGCAGCGGATGCTGGTGGCGGGCGGCCCAGTCCCGCGTGGTCCGCTCGAAGTCCGCGTCCATGCCGTGCTCGGCGTCGCCCGACGGCGCCGACACCTCCGGCGGCGCCCACTGGGCGGCGTCCCCGCCCACGGCGCGCAGCACCTGCCGCAGGGCATGGCTGTCGGGGTGGAAGTCCACCGGGTCCAGCCCGCTGGCCGGGCAGCCGACCTGGAAGCTGTGCCCGGGCCCCCGCTCCGACACCGGCCACGTGCGCGCGTCGCGCACCAGCAGCACCGGGGCGCCCGCGCTCAGCCGGTCGGTCAGGAACTGCGCGTACGCGGCCGGCAGCGCCCTCCAGCGGGCGGCCAGCGACACGGTGACCCCGGTCAGCGACCCCCGGCTGGCCGGGCAGTGCACCTGACGCAGGTGCACGTCGGGGTTGCCGGCGAGCAGCCGTTCGGCGAGCGCCCCGCCGTGCTCCAGTGCCGCCCCCGGGCGGTCCACGGCGCCGTCGCTCCAGTGCGCGGTCATCTCGAAGCCGGCGGGCAGCCACGGCACGCCGAGGGCCACCGCGAGGTGGGCCGCCGCACCGTGCGGCGACCCGATGAGCACACCGGGGTAGCTCCCACGCGGGTACTGGTCGACGAACCAGCGCGCGACCCGGGCGGCGTCCACCTCACCGACCTGGTCGACGGTGAGGGCGACCCGCCCGGCGGCCCGGCTCACCGCGGCACGGCGTACCGGCTCGGGGGCGCCCGGGAACCGCGAGGTCGGCCCGGTGTGCCCGAGGTCGGCGCAGTCCGCGCCGCGCAGGGCCCGGGCGGTGGCGGCGACCAGCACCCGGGCGGCGCTGCCCTGGGCCACGACCCGGTCGCCGGCCAGACCGGCGCCGTCGGCCGACAGCCCCTTGTGCACCTTGTGCACCGGGCCCACCTTGCCTCGTTCGCTCACCACGCGGCCCGGCTTCCCGTCCGGATGGGGTTCAAACGGGGCATCACCCACCCGGCGGCAACATTCCACAGGTCAGCGGCGTTCGGCGACGATTGGCTCCGGGCGGCGGGAGCGGGCCGGCGGGGACGATCGGACCTGAGGGACCCACGGCGTGCGCGCGGGGTTTCGTCGCGGCCGGGGCGGGCACTTCCGGACTCATGCGCACCGAGGACACCGGCGAGTCCGCCGCCACGATCACCCCGTACGAGGACGGCCCGCTCCTGGTCCGCGGCGACTTCGCCCTGGTCACTCCGGACGGCGAGCGGATCGACGCACGCCGGGGCACGATTGCTCTGTGCCGGTGTGGCAAGTCGGCGCTCAAGCCGTTCTGCGACGGCACCCACAAGGTGGTCAACTTCCGGGCCGGCACCGCCCGCGAGGGCTGACCGGGCGGACCTGACCAGGCGAAGCCGTCAGGCGACGGCGGGCTGGACCGGCGTCACCACGGTCGGCGTCGCGGTGAGCGACACCAGCGGCGGCACGGCCGGCGCGGTCGACAGCGGCAGTGGCGACCGCAGTGAGCTGCGGCCGGCGGCCCAACTGTCCAGCAGGTGCGCCGCGAACAGCCGGTCCACCGCGAGCGCCGCCGCCGCGCCGAAGAGCACGTCGGAGGCGAGCGCCGGCTCGGTACGGACCAGGCCGCCACACAGGTCGTGCGCGGCGATCTGCTCGTGCACCGCGTCGGCCTCCACGTGCTCGTCGTAGAAGCGGGTCGCCACCTCGTCGAGGCCGAGCCGGCGCAGGCCGTTGCCGTAGCGGCGGTTCGGCAGGGACGAGGTCATCTCGAAGGCCGCCAGGTGCCCGAGCAGCGCGCCGCGCAGCCGTCGGTGCAGCCCGAACAGCGACATCAGGTTGTTGGTCGCCAGCGTCACCGCGGGCACCGCGTCCAGGTGGGCGCCGTAGCCGGTGTCCATACCCAACCGGTCGAGGGTGCGCCGGAACAGCTCGGCGTGCATCCGGTCCAGCCGGCCGTTGCCGTACTCGTCGGTCTGGATCTCGACGAGGGCGGCCTTGGCGGGACCGCCGAGGCGGGGCAGCGCCCAACTGTGCGGGTCCGCCTCGCGCAGGTGGTAGACGGAACGGTGGGCGACGAACTCGCGGAACTGGGTGAGGTCGGCGTGCCGCTGGAGCGTGGCGGCCAGCGGCGGCCCGTCGTCGGCAGCGACCAGCTCGCCCAATCCGGCCGCGACCCCACCGGCCGGTACCGCCGGGGCTCCGGCCAGCCGGCGCAGCGCCGCCTCGAAGGGCCGTTCGACGCGGGCCCGCAGGGCCAGCAGCGCGGGCTGCCACTCCCAGCCCTCATCCACCCCGCTCCAGCCCCGGTAGTGCAGCTCGTAGCAGAGGAACAGGGTCAGTTGCAGGTCCTCGTCGCCGATCGCGTCCACCGGATCGAGGTCGACGCCCAGGCCGGGAGGCAGGTCGTGCGGCGGACGCCGCAGCGCATCGGTCACCGCGGCGGACAGCGGACCGCGCGGCTGCGGCAGGGGCGCGGGACCGTAGCGGCGGTCGGTGGGCTCCGGCATGTGACCTCCAGCGTCGTCGGGCCGCTACTGATGCCCTGAAGAGGTACGCCTAAACGAGATCGTCGACGGCCACCGCCTGCTCGACCTGCTCGCGTACCCGCCGGGCGCCCTCCCCCTCGGCATACAGTCCGCGCAGGTCGGCGAAGGCCGGCTCCGGCGGCGCCAACGACACCGCCGGGTCGACTACCGCTTCCAGGACGCAGGGGCGGTCCGCGGCGAGCGCCTCGTCCCAGGCGGCGCCGACCAGTTCCGGGCGGTCCACCCGGACACCGTGCAGCCCGAGCAGGCGGGCCCAGCCGGCGTACGGCACGTCCGGGCGGCGGTGGGTGGGGTCGGACGACGGCTCCCGGCCACCGCCCATGCCGTTCTGGTCGCGGTTGTTGAGCACGAGCACCACCAACCGTGGGTCGGCCCACCCCTGCCAGTGGTGCGACACCGTGATCAGCTCGGCGAGCCCGTTGAGCTGCATGGCCCCGTCGCCGAGCAGGGCGATCACCGGCTGGCCGGGCGCGGCGAGTTTGGCGGCCACCGCGTACGGCAGGGCGCAGCCCATCGAGCCGAGGGTGCCGCACAGTTGCGCGTTCACCCCGGGCGGCAGGACGAGGTGCCGGGCGTACCAGTAGAGGACCGAGCCGACGTCGACCGCGACCGAGCCGGTCCGCGGCGCCCGGGTGGAGAGTTCCTGGAGCACGAGCTGCGGGTTGATCGGTTCGGCGGGCGCGGCGGCCCGGTCGGCCGGGGGGGGCCCCCCCCCGGGGGGCCCCCCCACCACCGAG
>NZ_JBEXHY010000220.1:0-4722 GCF_040608295.1 Micromonospora sp. NPDC005197
CCGGAGCGGGCGGCCGACGCCGCCGCGTACCGGCTGGTGGTGCTGCTGCACGGGGCGGGCGGCTCCGCGCGGCAGGGCCTGGACCTGCTGCTGTCGGTGGCGGACGCGCATCACCTGCTGCTGGTCGCCCCGCAGTCGTCGGGGGCCAGCTGGGACCTGCTCGCCGGCGGCTTCGGGGTGGACGTGCAGCACATCGACGCGCTGCTGGCCAGCGCGTTCGACGGCTACCCCGTCAGCGGTGTGACACTTGGCGGTTTCTCCGACGGGGCCTCGTACGCCCTCTCGCTGGGCCTGGCCAACGGCGACCTGGTGGACGCGGTGCTGGCCTTCTCCCCCGGCTTCGCCGCGCCGCCGCGCATCCGGGGCCGGCCGCGGATCTTCGTCTCGCACGGGGTGGAGGACCGCGTCCTGCCGATCGACGTGTGCAGCCGCCGTTTCGTGCCGCACCTGCGTGGCCTCGGCTACGACGTCACCTACGAGGAGTTCCCCGACGGCCACGACGTCCCCGCCCCGATCCGCGCGAGCGCCACCGGATGGCTCACCGCCGGCACCGGGGAAGACCCGAGCGCAGGGACGCGGTGAGGGGTCACACGACGGGCAGGCCGAGGGCCTCGTCCACGCGGGCCAGGACGGCGGCGTCGTCGTCGGGGTGCACGCCCCGCAGCAGGTCGATGGCCGTCGCCCGGATCTGACCGATGATCATGGCGAGTGGGAGGGTCTGGGTCGACCCGAAGAGCTGCCCGGCCGTGCGGACGGCGGCCAGCGCCGCCTCGTCCGCCCGGACGGCGTGCCGGTCGGCGGCCTCCTCCCGCCCGTCCAGGTCGGCGGCGAGCGCCGCGCCGGCCTCCCGGACCGCCTCGACCAGGCAGCGCAGCGCCCCGCCCAGCTCCGGCGGCGTCGGGGTCCGCAGTCGACTGAGCGTCACCCCGGCGCGGGCCAGCACCCGGACGTTGCGGACCACGTAGTCGGTCTGCCGGATCGACTCGTCCACCGACCGCAGCCGGCCGATGTGCCGACGCCGGCGCACGTTGAGCCGCAGCGCCTCACCGGCGGCGAGCACGCCCTCGCGCAGCCCGTCGACCCGGGCGTCCATGCCCCGGGCCCGCGTCAACGCGGCCATCGCCGCCGACTCGTCGCGACCGTCCAGCGCGTCGGCGATCCCGCCCACCAGGCCGGCCAACTCGTCGAAGGTCCGCCGCACCTCGGCGACGAGGGGGGCGAGCGGGTGCCGGGCGTCGACGAGGAGGCTGACCGCGAGCGCGACCGCGCCGCCGACCAGCGCGTCGACGAAGCGGAACGGCACCAGCGACCCGTCCGGTGGCGCGACCACCACCAGGTAGAGCGCGGAGACAGCGGCCTGGACCAGGGTCACGCCGGTGGCGCCGAAGGCGACCGCGAGCAGGACGGTGAGCAGGATGACGGTGCCGACCGTCCACGTGGTGCCCGGGCCGAGCGCCTGCACGACCAGGTCTGCGACGAGCACTCCGGCGGCCACCCCGAGTACGACCTCGACGGCCCGCCGGATCCGCTGCCCGCGGGCCTGGCCGAGCACGATCAGCGCGGCAGCCGGCGCGAAGAAGGGCTGCGGATGCCCGAGCAGGCGGGTGGCGAGCAGCCAGGCCACGGTCGCCGCGACGGTCGCCTCCAGCACCGGCCGCCAGCCCTGCCGCAGCCGGTGAGCGGCGACCCGCAGGCCCCCGAACCACGCCATCGCCCACCTCCGCTCACCTCGACCGCACGCCGGGGGTCCATGATCGCCCGCGCCCTTCCGGCGGCCCGGAGCGCCCCTCGCGATCGTTCACCATCGCGCGATCGACCCGCTCACCGGGCTGCGCGACGGTCGCCGCGCCGTCCTGCCGGGCTCGGTGGTCGACCCGCAGTACGCGCTGCGGGTCGGCGCACCGGCCCGAGGCTCAGCTGCCGGTCAAGGCGCGCAGCAGCGTACGGACGGTGCCCGCGAGATCGGCGCGGCTGGCCGGGCCGCCGGGGGGCGGGGCGGTGAGCGCGCCGGCGCCGACCAGACGGTCGAAGAGCAGCCCATCGACGAAGGCGACGAACTGGTCGCCCTGCCGGTCGGGATCGGCGGCCCCGGCCCGGGTCAGCAGGTCCCGTGCCTGTGCCCGCATGCCGGTGCCGTGGTGCAGGATGCCGCGCAGTTCGGGGCGGTGGACCGCCTCCAGCAGACAGGCGTAGCGGGCCAGCGTTCGGCTGCGTCCGGTGCTCAGCCAGCGGTCGAGAACCTCGGCCACCCCGGCGGCGAGCCGGTCGAGGTCGTCGCCGTCCAGCCGGGCACCCGGCGTCGGGGAGGGCGGGCCGGTCGGCAGGTCGTACGCGGCCAGGTCGGTCCGTTCCCGCTCGGCGAGGCGTTCCACCACCGCCTCGATCAGTGCCTGCCGGGTGCGCAGGTACGCGGAGGTGGTGCCGGCTGGCAGCCCGGCGCGACCGTCGACGGCCCGGTGGGTCAGCGCCCGCATCCCGCCGGCGGCGATCAGTTCGATGGCGGCGTCGGTCAGCAGCGCGATCCGGTTGGCGCGGGCCGTCACGGGTCTCCTTTCGGTCGAGGTCCGCAGGTAGTATCACTCTTCTACAGATGTAGAAGGGTGGGCGACATGGGCGAGCCACACGCGGTCGTGGTCGGCGGCGGCATCGGCGGGCTGAGCGCGGCCCTCGCCCTGCACCGGCACGGGTGGCGGGTGGCGGGTGGCGGGTGGCGGGTGACCGTGCTGGAACGCGCCCCCGAACTACGCGAGGTGGGCGCCGGGCTGACCCTGATGGCCAACTCGCTGCGCGCCCTGGACTCCCTCGGCCTGGGCCCGGCGCTGCGGTCCAGCGCGCACGCCGAGGCCCCCGGCGGGATCCGGGACCGGCGGGGCCGGTGGCTGTCCCGGGTGGACGCGGCGGAGATGATCCGGCAGCTCGGCACCAGCGCGCTCGGCATCCACCGGGCCACCCTGCACCGCATCCTGCGCGAGGCGCTGCCCGCGTCGTCGCTGCACACCGGGGCCGAGGTCGAGCACGTTGAGTCCGAACCCGACCGCGCCACGGTGCGCCACCACGGGCCCGACGGCCCACGAACCCTCGACGCCGACCTGGTCGTCGGCGCCGACGGCCTGCACAGCCGACTGCGCACCCAGCTCTGGCCGGAGATCCCGGCCCCGGTGTACGCGGGCTCGACGGCCTGGCGGGCCGCCGTCGCGTTCCCCGACCCGATCCCGACGGCGATCACCTGGGGCCCGGCCGCCGAGTTCGGCATGGTGCCGCTCGGCGAGGGCCAGGTCTACTGGTACGCGGCACTCAACGCTCCGCCCGGTGGCCATGCCCCGGACGAACTGGCGGCCGTACGGGACCACTTCGGCGCCTGGCACGAGCCCATTCCCGCGCTGCTGGCGGCGACCCCACCCGGGGTGGTCCTGCGCAACGACATCCACCACCTGGCCACGGCGCTGCCCTCGTACGTGCGGGGACGGGTGGCGCTGCTCGGCGACGCGGCCCACGCGATGACGCCGAACCTCGGGCAGGGCGCCGGGCAGGCGATCGAGGACGCGGTCGTGCTCGGCGCGGCCTGCTCCGGCGGCGCAGAGGGGCTGCCGGCCGCCCTGGCGGCGTACGACGAGCAGCGTCGCCCCCGCAGCCAGGCCATCGCCCGTGCCTCGCTGCGCGCCGGCCGGTACGGCCAACAACTGCACAACCCGCTCGCCCTCGCCGTGCGCGCCGCCGCGCTGCGACTGATCCCGGCCGGCGCCGTCCTGCGCGGCATGACCCGGCAGGTCGACTGGCGACCACCGGCGGGCTGAGAGAGCGGCCACCCAGCCGGCCACCCAGCCGGCCACTCAGCCGGCCACGATCATCGACTCAGCCCGGGGTCGGGCACACCGGGACGCAAAACTCCAGTTTATTCTTTTGCGCCGCTTCCCACCTCGGTCGAATACGACAGTGCGCCGGTACAATCGGCGACTGCCTTGTGACCGATCGCTGACTGCTCATGGTGAAAGCGATCACACACACTGAGCGCATGAACAGGAGCGTCAACCGCGGTAGGGCACTCCGCGTCGCGGTGTGCCTCCTTCTTCTCGCCGCGTTGAGCGGCTGCATGCAACTCAACATCGGGCTCACCGTCAACGCCGATGACACGGTCGACGGGCAGTTGCTGCTGACCGCCCAGAAGTCCCTGCTGAGCGCCCGGAACAAGAACATCCCGGCGGCCTTCGCCGAGCTGCGGCAGAACATTCCGGCGCTGCCGCCGGGCGAGGAGACCAGCTACGAGGACGGCAAACTCTTCGGCACCCAGATCAGTTACCGCAGGGCACCGCTGGCGAGCTTCGACAGCGAGAGCGTCAAACTGGTCCGAGACGGCGACTTCTACCGATTCACGTTACCGCTGGACCCGAAGAAATACGGCGGGAAAATTGCCCAGCAGAATCCTCAACAACAGCAGGCTTTCCTCAAGCTGATGTCGTTCGAGATCTCGGTGACGTTTCCCGGTCGGGTGATCGACACCAATGGCACCGTCAACGGCAGGTCGGTCACCTGGAAGGTCGACTCCAACCAGGACAAGCCGATCGAACTGCGGGCCGTCGCCGAGGCCCCGCCCCGCCCCTCGGCGTCACCGGCAGCCGCCGCCTCCGACTCCGGCGGTTTCCCGTGGCTGCTGGTCGGCGGCGGCGTACTCCTGCTACTGGTGCTCGCCGCGGTGGGCGTACTCCTGCTGCGCCGCCGTCGCCC
>NZ_JBEXHY010000221.1:0-4710 GCF_040608295.1 Micromonospora sp. NPDC005197
GCGGGGGGGGCCCCGCCCCCCCGCGCGGCCCCCCCCCCCCCCCCCCGGCGGCGCGGTCAGGGAGGCTGGGACGATGAGCGACACCACCGCCCTGACCGCCGACCGCATCCTCGACACCGCCGAGGAGGTGCTGCGCCGGTACGGCCCGGCGAAGGCCACCGTGCTGGACGTCGCCCGCGCGCTGGGCGTCAGCCACGGCAGCGTCTACCGGCACTTCGCCAGCAAGGCCGCGCTGCGCGAGGCGGTCGCCGAACGCTGGCTGGCCCGGGTCTCCACCCCGCTGATCGACGTCGCCACCGGCACCGACCCGGCCCCCCAGCGGTTGCGCCGGTGGCTGGCCGAGCTGAGCGGCACCAAGCGGCGGATGGCCCGCGAGGACCCGGAGCTGTTCGACAATTTCCACCAGCTCGCCACGCTCTCCGAGGGGGCGGTCGCCAACCACCTGGAGGTTCTCGCCGGTCAGCTCAGCCTGATCGTCGCGGACGGAGTGGCCGCCGGCGAGTTCACCGTGCCCGACCCGGCGGTGGCCGGCCGTGCGCTGTTGCAGGCCACCGCGCGGTTCCACCACCCGTCGCACCGGACGGAGTGGAACGAGCCCGGCCTCGACGACGATTTGGCCGCGGTGGTCGCGCTGCTCCTCGACGGCCTTCGAGCCCGCTCGCGCTGACGCCGGGCCGGGCGACGGCACGGGTCAGCCGCCCGGGCGCGCAGGGCCGTCGACGGTCAGCCGGGAACGGCGGCCAGCAGCCGGTCGCGGAGCACCGCCGCACGGTCGGCGAACCCGCGCTGCGCCGCGGCGTACTCCGCCCGGCCCTCCGGGGTCTCCACCCGTACCGGCGGGTGACCGAGGGCCGCCAGGTCGTACGGGCTGGCCCGCATGTCCAACGTGCGGATCTCCCGGGCCAGCTCGAAACAGTCCGCGACCAGCTCGGAGGGCACCAGCGGCGACAACTTGTACGCCCACTTGTAGAGGTCCATGTTGGCGTGCAGACAGCCCGGCTGCTCGTGCGCGTGCTGCGTCTCCCGGGTCGGGGTGAGCAGGTTCAACGGCCGGGCCGGCGGGGTGAAGAACCGGAACGCGTCGAAGTGGCTGCACCGCACCCCGCGCTCCTCGACGACCGCGGCGGTCCGCTCCGGATCCAGCCGCAACGGCCAGGCGTTGTGCCGCAGTTCCTCGCGGGTCTGCCGGTACACCATCGCCCACTCGTGCATTCCGAAGCAGCCGAAGTGCGCCGGTCGTCCGGCCGTGGCCGCCAACAGCGAGCGGATCCACGCGATCGACTCGCCGCGTCGCCCGCGTACCGCCTCGGTGTCGAGGGTGACCCCGGCGGTGGTGGCGCGGTAGTCCCGGCCGAACTCGGCCGGGTCCGCGTCGCGCAGCTCGACCCCCGCGCCCGGGTGCCAGCGGCGCAGCTGCGCCGGCCGGTGCGAGTAGTAGGTGAACAGGAAGTCGGCCACCGGGTGCCGCTCACCCCGACGTCGCCGGGCCAGGTGCGGCGTGAGCCACCCGTCCACCCGCTCCTCGTGGGCCCGGCGGCGCTCACGCCAGGCCGCCACGTCGAGCACGGCGGGGGCGAGGGCGGCGGTCACGGACCCCAGGGTACGACCGCCGCCCCGTCGCCGGTCAGGGCGTGTGCACCCGGACGCCGGCGGAGAACACGCCGCTGCGCAGCTCCAGCTGCTGAGGCGGGTCCCGCCCGTCGACGGTGAACACCAGCGGGAGCACCACCCGACTGCCCGCGGCCACCGGGTTGGCGAAGACGTCCCGACCCAGGTTGGCCGCCCGGGTGGCCGGCTCGTCCGTGCTCACCCATCGGCCACCCGGCAGGTAGGCGCGTTGCAGCTGGCCGTGCCAGGGCTGCGGGGTGCCGGTGACGTTGCGCACACCCACGGTGGCCTGGCAGCGCCGACCCCCGGCGGGTGCCGCGCCGGTCCCGCTGGTCGCGTCCGCCGCGCCACAGGTCATCCGGTAGACGGTGAACTCGAACGCGGACTCCTGCAACGGCACGCCCACCGGCCCGGAGACCCCGGTGCCCATCCACGCCCCGCTGGTCGGCTGCTTCTGGGTGTCGATCGACGACACCTGCCGGGTCGCCGTCCAGCCGGCCGTGCCGATCACGCCCGCCAGCACCACCACCGCCGCGCCGACCAGCAGCCAGACCGGCGGCGTACGCCGCCGTCGGCGCGGGCCGGGAGTCGCCGGACGTGGGTAGATCGTCCCGCGTCCATCGTCCGGCGTCGCGTTGGTGGCCAGGGCGGCGGCGGTCACCCGCCGCCCGCGCCGTCCGCGCCGTCGACGCCACACCCACGCCACGAGGGCGCTGAGCAGCAGCAGAACGCCCAACCCGGCGAGCAGCACCGGATACCGCCGCCAGGGCGGGGCCGCCGTGACCTCGGCCGCCGGACCTGCGGCCCCCTGCCAGGTGGCGGTGGCGCAGTCGTACGGCCGGCTGCCGTCACTGGTGAACGCGCAGGCCGGCGCCGCCAGCGGCTGGCCCGGCGCGACCGCGGTCAGCGCGGTGCCCAGCGTGGTGGTGCTGTGCGCGGGCAGCCGCAACCGCCAGGTCACCTCGGCCGTGGACCCGCCGGAGCGGCTGGACCGCCCGCCCCCGCTGATCGCGGTGGGCGACGACCCGGACGGCAGCTCCTGGCGCACCGTCGTGTCGAGTGGCGAGTTGCCCACATTGCGGACGTGGATCCGGTACCGGGGCGCGGGGCTGCTCTCCGACGCGACCGCCACCGTGACCGGAGGCGGGGGCGCCGACACCGACACCCGCGACGGCGGTGCCACCGCCGGTGGCGCCGAGGGCGGGGTGGGCTCCGCGCTCGCCGCCACGGGCACCCGCGCGGCCACCGCCACCGCCGACGGCGCCGGGCTGACGGACGCGGGCGGCGTGACCGCCGTCGCTCCGGGCGCTGGTGCCGTCGGACGTGGCGTCGGCGCGGCTGGTCGTGGCACGGGCGCGGCTGGTTGTGGCGTGGCGGCCGCTGGTCGTTGCGCGACCGCCGCCTCCGGGGCCGCCGCGGGCAGGGCCGGCACGGCGGCGAGGATGCCGAGGCAGTGTACGAACACCGCGAGGGCTCTGTGGTGTCGTGTCGATGCAGGCATACGAACGAACCTCCGGAGCCGACGCTAGGGGTGCGCGCCCTCCGTGCGGGTACGAAGTCGAGAAACCCGCCCCGGCCGCCCAGACCTGCGCTAAGGTGCCGCGACGCTGACGGGTTGCGCACACCCGACGGCCCGTTGTGGCCGGTGAACGGGTCGGCGGGGCTAGATTGGCCGGGTGCGTATCGCTCGTTTCGCTCATGCCAAGGGAATGTCGTTCGGAGCCGTCGAGGGCGAGCCGGAGGCCGGGCCGCAGGGCCTGACCATCGCCGAGATCGAGGGTCACCCGTTCGGCCAGCTCTCCTTCAGTGGGGCCCGCTGGGCCCTCTCCGACGTCCGGCTGCTCTCGCCGATCCTGCCCAGCAAGGTGGTCTGCGTGGGCCGCAACTACGCCGACCACGCCGCCGAGCTCGGCAACGAGGTGCCCAAGGAGCCGTTGCTCTTCCTCAAGCCGTCCACCTCGGTGATCGGTCCCCGGGACGCCATCCGGCTGCCGATCTTCTCCAAGCAGGTCGAGCACGAGGCGGAGTTGGCGGTCGTGATCGGCGCGCCGGGCGCCCGCCGGGCCGACCGGGCCGCCGCCGAACGTGCCATCTTCGGCTACACCTGCGCCAACGACGTGACCGCCCGGGACCTGCAGCGCTCGGACGGGCAGTGGACCCGCGCCAAGGGCTTCGACTCGTTCTGCCCGATCGGTCCGTGGATCACCACCGGGCTGGACGTCTCCGACCTGGAGATCCGCTGTGAGGTGGGTCGCAACCCCGACGAGATGGAGGTACGCCAGCTCGGCCGGACGAAGGACATGGTCTTCGACGTGGCCGGCCTGGTGTCGTACATCTCGCACGTGATGACCCTGCTGCCCGGCGACGTGGTGCTCACCGGCACTCCGGCGGGGGTTAGCCCTCTCGTCGAGGGGGATACGGTCACCGTGCGGATCGAGGGCATCGGCGAGCTCAGCAACCCGGTGGTCCCCGTCGCCTGATCCGTCCGATGCCCCTGTTTCCGCAGCTCACGGGCGGTTCGGGGGGATCGGATTTGGCCTGTCGGCACCGGGAGGGTAATGTTCACTCCCGGCGCCGCAAGGGGCCAATGGGGTATGGGGTAATTGGCAGCCCGACTGATTCTGGTTCAGTTAGTCTAGGTTCGAGTCCTGGTACCCCAGCGCAGCTGGGATTCGCGAGAATCCCGGACGCTGGATTCTGACGGAGTTCGACTCCGCCCCTCCGGGGGCGGAGAGTGGTCTCTGGTAGAGTGCAGCTCCTCCGCCCGCGAGGGTGGGGGAGCGAAAGTGGTTCTGGCCCCGTCGTCTAGTGGCCCAGGACGCCGCCCTCTCAAGGCGGTAGCGCCGGTTCGAATCCGGTCGGGGCTACATCTGTGCACAACCCGTCTCACCTTGGTGAGGCGGGTTGTTTCGTTGCTACGCACGGCCGTCCACGGTGCCCAGACCCCACGCTCGCCCCGACGGACGGTGCCGCTAGACTACAGCGGCACCGCCTGCGAGGGCGGTGAACAGGAAGTTCTGGCCCCGTCGTCTAGCGGCCCAGGACGCCGCCCTCTCAAGGCGGTAGCGCCGGTTCGAATCCGGTCGGGGCTACAGATCAAAG
>NZ_JBEXHY010000222.1:0-4656 GCF_040608295.1 Micromonospora sp. NPDC005197
CCTCGGTGGGGTGCCGGCTCAGGCCAGCACGGGTACGCCGGAGACGTCGACCGTCTCCGGATACTTCAGCCCCGCGCCGGTGTTGAGCACCACCACCCGTTCCCCGGCGCGGATCCAGCCACCGGCGCGTAGCTGCCGCGCCGCGGTCAGGCAGGCCGCTCCCTCCGGGCAGAGCAGCAAACCCTCGCGGGCGGCGAAGGCCCGCAGGTCGGCCAGGATCTCCGCGTCGTCGACGGCGACCGCGGTGCCGGCGGACGCCCGCAGCGCGGCCAGGATCAGCTCGTCACCCAACGGGGACGGCACGGTGATGCCGAACGCCACCGTATGCGCGTCCTCCCACGGCTGGGCCCGGGACTCACCGGCGGCGAAGGCCCGCACGATCGGCGCGCAGCCGGTCGACTGCACCGCCACCAGCCGGGGCAGCTTGTCGCCGACCCAGCCCAGCTCGCGCATCTCGTGCAGAGCCTTGTGGATGCCGATCAGGCCGACCCCGCCACCCGTCGGATAGATGATCACGTCGGGCACCTGCCAGCCGAGCTGCTCGACGATCTCGTACCCCATCGTCTTCTTGCCCTCCAGGCGGTAGGGCTCGCGCAGCGTGCCGGCGTCGAAGATCGCCCCGTCGGACTCGGCGATCAACTCGGCCACCCGGCGGCCCGCGTCGCTGATCAGCCCGTCCACCAGACGCAGATCGGCTCCGGCGGCCACGCACTCGCGCCGGCAGATGGTCGGCGCCGCCAGCGGCATCACGATGGTGGCGCCCATCCCGGCACGTGCCGCGTACGTCGCCCACGCCGAACCGGCGTTGCCGTTGGTGGGCATCGCGATCCGCTCGACGCCCAACTCGCGAGCCCGACTCACGCCGACCGCGGCGCCGCGCGCCTTGAACGAGCCGGTCGGGATCAACCCCTCGTCCTTGACCATCAGGTCCGCGATGCCGATCTCGGCACCGTACGACGGGGCACGCAGCAGCGGCGTCCAGCCCTCACCGAGCGTGATGACGTGCCGGGGATCGGCGACGGGCAGCAGCTCCCGGTACCGCCAGAGGTCGGCCGGGCGCAGCGGGAAGCGTTCCGGGGTGACCGCCTTCGCCACCGCCGGCAGGTCGTAGCGGGCCAGCAGCGGCGAGCCGCACTCGCAGAGGTTCTGCAGCTTGTCGGCGGCGTACTCCAGGCCGCAGCGTGGGCAGTCCAGATGGGTCAGGTACACGTCGCTCCTCGCCGTCAGGCCGCGTCGATGCTCAGCCACCGTCGGCTGCGCCGGCCCGGCTCGTACGCCGAGTCCAGCCGCTTGGCGACCACACCCGGCAGCCCCTGCTCCCGCCCGGTGCGCAGGGCCTCGTCGCCGGCACCGGGAAACCACGGCGGAGTCTGCCAGTGCGTACCGGTCAACGCCAGCCCATCGAGCAGTTCCCGGCGTTGCGCGTACGGGACGTTGACGCTGCTCACGCCCTCCAGCCACAGCAGGTCGACGAGCAGGAACTGGGCGCCGGCCGGGACCCGGCCACCGCTGGCCGGGCGGGCGGGACGCACCCGGCCCGAGCCGTCGATGCGGACGAGCACGCCGTCGAGCACCGCCTCGGTGGGCGCCAGCGCCTCGGCCATCGCGCGCAGCCACGGGTAACCGCCGGTGATCTCCTCGTCGGTCTCGGAGAGCAGCCGCAACCGCCCGCCGGAGACGTACGCCATCGCACGGACTCCGTCCCAGCGCAACTCGTATCCCCATTCGGCGCGGTCGCGGGGCAGCCGGGCGGCGGGCGTGGCGTGCATCGGGCGGACCAGCTCGGGCATCGGCGTCCAACCCGGCGGCGCGGGATCGGTACGGCGGATCATCCAGTCCCGGCCGCCGGTGGCGAACAGCGCGTAGCGGCCGGCGGTGCGGTCACCGGAGAGGCTCACGATGACCTCGTCGTCGCGCCACTTCTCGCAGCGGTACGTGCCCCGGTCGTGGATGACCATCCGGCCGCCCCCGTACTCGCCGGCGGGGATCTCGCCGGAGAAGTCGAGGTACTCCATCGGGTGGTCCTCGGTGTGCACCGCGAGGTGGTTGCGGCCCGGATCGCGGGGCAGACCGCGCGGCACGGCCCAGGACGCGAGCACACCCTCGTGCTCCAGTCGCAGGTCCCAGTGCAGGCTGCGGGCGTGGTGCTGCTGGATGACGAAGCGGCCCGCGCCCTCGTCGGGCCCGGTCGCCGTGGGGGCGCGTTCCGGCACCGGCTCGGGCGTACGGGCCGCGTCCCGCCGGCGTCGGTACTCCTCCAGCCGGTCCGTCACACCCGCATTCTCCGGCAAACCGGGCCAATGCGCTGGTCGCCGGAGTGTCCGGTTCGCTCGGCGTCCGGGGGCGCGGCGGGGTAGAACGGACCTCATGGACCTCAGCGACCAGCCCACCGCCCTGCTCCCGGGTGACGTGCGGATCCCCCTGCTCGGCTTCGGCACCTGGCAGGCCACCGGCCAGGCGGGCTACGACGCCGTGCTGGCCGCGCTCGACACCGGCTACCGGCACCTCGACACCGCGACCATGTACGGCAACGAGCGGGAGGTCGGCCGAGCGGTCCAGGAGAGCGGGCTGCGTCGCGAGGACATCTTCATCACCACCAAGCTCCCGCCCGACCGGACGGGCCGGGAGCGCGAGACGTTGGAGGCCAGCCTGGAGGCGCTCGGCGTCGACCAGGTGGACCTCTGGTTGATCCACTGGCCGCCGTCCGCCAGTGCCAGCATCCCGATGTGGCGGGAGTTGCTGGCCGCCCGGGACGAGAACCTGACCCGTGCCGTCGGGGTCAGCAACTACAGCACGGGCGACATCGACGAGTTGATCCAGTCGACGGAGGAGAGCCCGGCGGTCAACCAGATCCGGTGGAGCCCCGCGCTGTACGACCGGCAGCGGCACGCCGAGCACCGGGACCGGGGCGTGGTGCTGGAGGGGTACAGCCCCTTCAAGAACAGCGACCTCAGCGATCCGGTGCTGACCAGGATCGCCGCGGCGCACGGCGTCTCCCCGGCTCAGGTGGTGCTGCGCTGGCACATCGACCACGAGATCGTGGTGATCCCGAAGTCGGTGACCCCGGAGCGGATCAGCGCCAACTTCGACGTCTTCCACTTCTCGTTGACGGCGGAGGAGATGCGCGACATCGACGCGCTCGGCGACGCCTGAATCGGCGGATTCCTTCAAGACGCGGCCCGGCCGTGAAGGGTATCGACATCGATGCTCATGACGGTATAGCGTGCCGTCATCACGCTCGTCGATGCGTGTGAACCCGTCGCCGCTGGAGGACCGCCATGGCCCGATCCCCGTCCGTCCGTCTGCGCCGTCGTGGGGTGCTCGGCATCCCCGCGCTGGTGGCCGCCGCCCTCACCGTCGTGGTCCGGCCCGCCCCGGCGAGCGCCGCGCCGAAGGCCGAGTGCCTGGCCGACCTGCTCCGGGACTCCTGATGGCCACGATCGGGTGGCTCGTGGACGTGCTGCGCGGCGCCGGGGTCCAGGTCGTCGTCGAGGGGGACTGGCTCAACCGGATGCGGCCCGGCTCCTTCGACCCGATCGGGGTGCTCTGGCACCACACCGCCTCGACCTCCAGCGCCAGCAACCCACACCCCGCGCTCGGCATCTGCATCAACGGCCGCTCCGACCTGGCCGGCCCGCTCTGTCAGGCGCTCGTCGACTACAACGGCGTCTTCCACGTCATCTCCGCCGGCCGCTGCAACCACGCCGGGGTCAGCGGTGGCAGCGGACCCATCCCCGCCGGGGACGGCAACACCCTGATGATCGGGTGGGAGATCGACTACAACGGCGTCGACCAGGAGATGACCGCCGCGCAGTACAGCGCGTCGATCGCCGCGACAGCCGCCGTGCTCACCCGCCTCGGCCGGGACAGCAGCTACGCCCGCGGCCACCGGGAGACCAGCACCACCGGCAAGATCGATCCGTCCTTCATCGACCTGAACGTGATGCGCGCCGACGTCGCCGCGAAGATGGCCGGGGGTGGAACGGCGTGGTCCTCCACCGTGGATAACACGACCTCCGGCCGGTTCACCGCCAGCGCCAACTGGGGCGTGTCGACGTTCTCCAGCCAGCGGTACGGCGCCGACTACCGCTACGCCGACCCGGTCGCGGCGAGCGATCCGGCCTGGTACCGGTTCAACGTGCCGGCGACCGGCACCTACCGGGTCGAGGCGTGGTGGCCGACCAACAGCGGCTACAACAGCGCCACCCCGTACATCGTCGCCACCACCACCGGCAACCAGACGGTGTACGTGGACCAGCGCGCGACCGGCGGGCAGTGGCGCGTCCTCGGCACGTTCACCCTGCCGGCGGGCGACGCCAACCGGGTGGCGGTGAGCCGCTGGAGCAACGCGGCGGGCCTGGTCATCGCCGACGCCGTACGCCTCACCCGGGTCTGACCCTCGACGGCGCTGCCCCGGCTTGACGCGCCCGTCCCGGCTTGATCGACTCGACCTCCCGGAAGTCGGGGTGTCCCACGTGCGAGGATGCCCCGACTTCAAGGAACCCGAGTGGATCTACTGCGTGGTGGGGGGGGGGGCGCCGGGGGGGGCCCCCCCCCCCCGTGTGAGGGGGGGGGACCCGGGGGGCGTGGTGGAGCAACATGGAGTGGTGCAAATAAAACCACCAAACCAGACCCAGATACACAAAAAAGGCCTTC
>NZ_JBEXHY010000223.1:0-4642 GCF_040608295.1 Micromonospora sp. NPDC005197
GGTCCGGCCAGAGTAGCCGGACCGCACCGACCGCCGTTTCCGGCCGGCCACCTCGTCGATCAGGCGCGGCTGATCGCGTTGGCGTGGATCGCCTCGTGCAGGTACGCGGCCAGGCCGGGGGCGATGTTCTCGTAGTACGCGGTGAACCGCTCGTCGGCCAGGTACATGTCGGCCAGACCGGTGTGCATCTCGTACGAGCACTCGTAGAACCAGCGGCTGATGAGCTGCCGGTGCTCCTCGGCCAGATCCATCGCCTCCGGGCCGTCCGCCGGTGCGCCCGAGGCCAGCAGCGCGACGATCCGCCGGCCCCAGTCCTCGTTCTCGGCCCTGTGGCGCAGCCAGTCGTCCTTGCGGTAGCCGGCGACCCGCCGGTTCGACTCCCGGTACGCGTCGGTGTCACCCCAGCGCCGCTCCGCCTCGGCCTCGTGCTCCTCCGGCCTGAAGTCGCCGAAGACCTCGAACCGTTCCTCCGGCGTGAGTTGGATGTTCAACTTGCTCGCCTCCATCGCGAACTCGACCGCCGCGACCATCTCCTGCAACCGCTTGATCCGTACCGTCAGCAGCTCGTGCTGTCGGCGCAGGTGCGCGGCCGGGTCGGCCGCCGGGTCGTCGATGATCGCGGTGATCTCCTCAAGTGGGAAACCCAGCTCGCGGTAGTACAGGACGATTTGCAACCGCTGCAGGTCCGCGTCGTCGTAGCGGCGGTAGCCGGTCGGCGTCCGGCCGCTGGGCGAGAGCAGGCCGATCTCGTCGTAGTGGTGCAGCGTCCGTACCGTCACGCCGGCGATCTTCGACACCTGACCCACCGTGTACGCCATGGTTCCCCTCCCTTCCGGGAACCAGGCTCCCGCCTGCCGTTACGTCAGGGTCAAGGCCGATTCTGACCCACCGTGGCGGGGCTGTCCGGACGCCCGTACAGATAGCCCTGGCCGCGTGGGCAGCCGATCGCGGTGACCGCGTCGTGCTGGCGTTCGGTCTCCACGCCCTCGGCGACCACCGCCAGGTCGAACGCGCCGGCCAGCCGGGTGACCATCTCCACGGTGGCGTACGCCCGATCGTCCGTGCCCAGCCGCGCCACGAACGACCGGTCGATCTTCAGCTCGGTGGCCGGGATGCGGTGCAGGTAGCTCAACGACGAGTAGCCCGTACCGAAGTCGTCGATGGCGATCTGGATGCCCAGCTCCCGCAGCTGGTGCAGCCGTTCGAGCACCGCGTCGGTCCCCTCGATCAACGCCGACTCGGTCAGCTCCAGCGTCAGCGCGCGCGGCGCCAACCCGGCGCTGGCGGTGGCCGCCGTGACCGTGGCGATCAGGTCGGGCCGGCGCAGGTGTGCCGCGGCGATGTTCACCGCGACCGTCGCCTCCGGCGCGCGGGCCCGCCAGGTCGCCGCCGCCCGACACGCCTCGTGGATCACCCAGCGGTCGATCGGGAGGATCAGCCCGGTCTCCTCGGCCAGCGGCAGGAACTTCGCCGGCGGCAACATCCCGAGTCGAGGGTGCCGCCAGCGCACCAACGCCTCGGCGCTGCGGACCGCGCCGCTGGACAGGTCGACGATGGGCTGGAACTCCAGGTGCAGTTGCTCCTCGTCGACGGCCCGGCGCAGGTCGGCGATCAACTCCGCCCGGGACACGGCCGACTCGCGCAGGCCCGGGGTGCACGTCCGGTACGCGGACTTGCCGGCCGCCTTCGCCGCGTACATGGCGATGTCGGCGTCGCGCAGGAGGTCGGTGTGCGAGGCGTGCTGCGGCCCGTACTCGGCGATGCCGATGCTCGCCGACGGGTGCACGCCCACGTCCTCGTCACCGTCGGAGGGCCGCAGGGCGTCCAGCAGACGTTCGGCCAGCCGCTCCGGCGACACCGGCCCCTCCCCCTCGACCAGCACCGCGAACTCGTCCCCGCCGAGCCGGGCGATGGTGCCGTCGCCACCCACCGCCGTCCGCATCCGAGCCGCCAAGCCGGTCAGCAGGGTGTCGCCGGTGGCGTGCCCGAACCGGTCGTTGACCTGCTTGAACCCGTCGAGATCGAGCAGCAGGACGGCCACCGGCCGACCGTCGCGCAGAGCCAGGCGCAGCAGCCTGTTGAACAGCAGCCGATTCGGTAGGCCGGTGAGCTGGTCGCCGTACGCGAGCCGACGCAGTCGCGCCACCAGGCGCAGGTTCTCGTTGGCGGCCAGCCCCTGACGCACGGCGAGAGCGGCGAGCAGCGCCATCATGGATACGAAGACCAGCGGCGGGGTCTGGCCGGTGGGCCGGCGGGCCAGCAGCACCGCGATGATCGCCCCACCGACCGGCAGGTACGGCAGCGCCACCCGCCACCACGGTGGCAGCGGCGACTCCGCGGTCTCGTCGGTGCCGTCGCAGTCCGGCGGCGGCCGGTTCCCGGTGGCCAGGCCGATCAGCAGGTAACTCAGCGGCCAGCACAGGTCGATGGGGTGACCGGCGGCGTAGTCACCGCGGGCGACCAGCGAGACGTAGACGACGTCGGCGACCACCCGGATGGTGAGGCTCACGGCGAGCACGCTCATCGGCCGCCACAGTGGTCGCGTCGGCCCGGCCACCGCCACCAGGATGGTGAGCTGCATCAGGTCGAACATCGGGTAGAGCAGCCCCAGCGTGCGCGCCGGGTCGGCCAGCTCGGCGGCGGCGACCCCGCGGAACACCAGCACCCAGCCGATCGGCACCAGGGCCAGCGCGACGATCACGCCGTCCAGCAGCGTCCGGGCCCGCCCCACCCCGGTCCGGGGCCCGGACGGGGAGCTGAGCAGCGCGGCGGTGCCGGTGAGGATGCCGGCGGTGAAGACCACCCCGACCAGCGGGGTGTGCGGCAGGTCTCCGCCGACGAGCCGCTGCGCCGTCCAGGTCGCCCGGCCCAGCGCGGCGAGCGCCATGGTGAGCGCGAGCAGCGTCCAGAATCGGCGCAGCGGGGCCGGGTGTCGACGGGCCACGCCGGCACAGGCGACGGTCGCCCAGCCGGCCACCAACAGCGCGCCCACGTCGCTGACCAGCGCGGCGCCGGGCAGCGCGGCGGCCAACCAGCCGGCCTCCACGACCAGGACCGCAACCGCGACGATCGGGCCGATGGGCTTGAGCTGCCCCGCGGCCTGCTTCACGTCCTGTCGCGACACGGTCGCTCCGGCTCTTCGTCGTGTGTGCACAGTCGGGCGGACCGGTCCACGGCAAACCCCGAAAGCCTAGCCAGCGCCCGGGAACGCCGCCAGGGCCGAACATCCAGGTCGATGCGGTCTGCCCGGGCCTTCGTGACGGCCTGTGTCGCGCACCGGCCGGCGGGTCAGGTCAGCGGCCGGCGGAGCGGTTCCAGGGTGAGCGGGGCAGCGCGGTGCCGGCCAGCGGGCGGCGCACGGGTCGACGCAGACGCCGGCCGGGGGTGCACGGCGGGCGGGCGGCGGTGTGCACGACGGGTCCGGTCGACGACGGTCGACCGATCAGCCAGCACAGGAAGCGGGCCATCTGCGGCTCAGCCGACCGGGAGGCGCTGGGCGTCGGACTTGGCGATCTCGTACTGCGCCCCACAGAACGTGCACTGCTGCGCGTACCGGGTGCGGATCGGGATGAGGGGGATGAAGAAGAGGGTGAATTTCGTCGACCGGCGGGTGATCACCTGCGCGGCGTGGTTACCGCAGTGGCGGCAGACCTGCTGCACGACACCGGACCGGTCGACCTTGGTACGCAGACCAAAGATGAAGAACATCGCCCGGCAGTACCCACTCCACCCCGAAAAGTCACCGAACCCGGGGCACCGATCGGTTCGACAGTCGCAGTGACAGTGTATAGCTATTGGTATACTCCTCGGGTGCCGCAGGATGAGTGGGACGTCTTCGTCGTCGACGAGGTCCGTGCCTGGATCGACAGCCTCGACGAGGCGACATTCGTCCGGGTCGTCCAGGCCATCGACGCGCTCGCCGAAGCAGGACCGGGGCTGGGCCGCCCCCTGGTCGACACGATCAGGGGGTCGTCGCTGGCGAATCTCAAGGAGTTGCGACCCGGCACCGTCCGCATCCTCTTCGTTTTCGACCCGTGGCGCGCCAGCATCCTGCTGGTCGCGGGCGACAAGGCGGGCCAGTGGCAGAGCTGGTATCAACAGGCCATCCCGCTCGCCGAACAACGCTATGAGATCTACTTGAAGGAACGCGCACAGCAGGAGGGGGGCCAGCGGTGAGTGGACATGTGCGGTGGTCGGATATTCGGTCGGAGTACGTACAGCGGGCCGGCGGCGAGGAGGCCGTTGCGGCCGGAAAGCAGGAGTTGCTCGCGCAAGTCGTCGGGCATCGCCTCGCCGAGGTACGACGCGCCCGCGGCCTCACTCAGCAGCAGGTGGCCGAGCGCATGGGGGTGACCAAGGGGCGGGTCTCCCAGATCGAGCAGGGCCGGATTTCCGGCCAGGAAGTGGTTGCCCGGTACGCCGTCGCCCTCGGCGGCCGACTCCACCAGGCCATCTACTTCGACGACGGTGATATCGCCGCCATCGCGTGAGCCGCCTGCCGACAGCACCCTCTCCCCACCCACAAGATCGTGCTCGATCCAGGATGTCAACGCCGTTGCGTTTAGCGCCGTGAGCGGGAGGCAAGTCCTTTCTCGAAGAGTGTGATTTCGGCGTGGAAGCTGTAGGTCTGTGTGGTTGTTGG
>NZ_JBEXHY010000224.1:0-4573 GCF_040608295.1 Micromonospora sp. NPDC005197
TTGTCACTGTTACACAATAAATTGTGGCCGCCCGGCGCCGGGCGGCCACTTTTTCGTCGGGAGCTGATCGGCGGGCCGGGGAGCTGAGCCGGCCCGCCGATCAGCCCGTCAGGGTGCCTCTCAACAGGCTGTCGCCGGAGTGGCGGGTGTTGTTGTCGTACTTCTCGGCGGAGACGTCGACCACCGAGTAGCTCTTGAGGTCGACGTTCGGAGGCAGGGGCAGCAGAGCGTCCGAGTCACCACCGAGGGTGCCGATCGAGAACATCTCCATGTTCGTCGGGTTGATGAGCCAGACCTCGTAGTACCCAGGCACGCGCGGGAGATTCGCGACGTGCAGATGCAGTTGGCCGTTCTGCAGAATCCGCGCGTCACCCTGGGCCGACTTCGGCGTCGAACCGAAGGCAGTCAGGGGCGCGCTGGCCAGCACCGCGGGCGTCGGAGCGGGCGCCGGCTCGTCCGGGCGCAGCACCGAGACCGTGCCCACCACGCCGATCGCCGCCGCCGCGACAGCGGTCACCGCGGTGGCCGCCCAGCGCGACCAACCGGCACGCCGCCTGGCCCGTGACCTGCCGCCCGATTCGGGGCCCGCGACACCCGACGCCGTAGGCCCGGCCGGCGAGCCGCTCGGCCGTTGCCCGATCGTCGCCTGTTCGGCGGCCTGCTGCCGCCGGGCCTCGGTCAGCGACGGCACGGCCTCGGCCGCCCTGATCTCGGCGGCGATGCCCTGCCAGATGTGCTCCGGCGGGTCGGGCAGGTCACCGAGGCCCTGCGTCTCCACGCCGAGCCCGGCCACCTGCCGCAGGGCCGTCAGCTCCGCGCGGCAGTGCGCGCAGGTGTCGAGATGGGTGCTCTCCCCGTTGTCCGCATCGCTCTCACCGAGCGCCAGAAAAACCAGCCGCTCGTGCTCCAGGTGCTGCACCGTCCACCTCCCATCTGCGTTTCAAGCTCGCCATGCCGCGCCGGATGTGACTCTTCACGGTGCCCAGCGGCACCCCGGTCACTGTGGCTATCTGCTGGTGTGTCAGGTCGTCGTAGAAGGCCAACTCCAGCATGCGTCGTTGGTCGTCGGGCAGGCGTGCCAGCTCGTCCGCGATGACCAGCCGGTCCACCACCCGGTCCGGGTCCGGCGTCGTCTGTGCCGGCTCGGGCAACTGCCGGACCGTCTCCACCACGCGGGTCTCCCGCGCCGTGGCCCGCATCCGGTCGATCACCTTGCGCCGGCCGATGCCGAGCAGCCAGCCGATCAACGACCCCTTGGCCGGATCGAAGGTGTCCCTTCCCAGCCAGGCGGCCACGAACGTCGCCTGCGTCACGTCCTCGGCGTCGGCGCGGTTGGCCAGCATGGACGTGGCCAGGTGGAGTACGGCACGGCCGTAGCGGTCGTACGCCTCGCGCAGCGCCACCTCGTCGCCGGACCGGAACCGGGGCGCGAGGTCGTCCACCGGTGGCTCCGGTTGCTGAGGTAACGCCGTCATCGGGCGTCCAGCCTTCGATGGGGCATACCCGACTGTAGCTGCCACAGCCCTCGCCCCACTCTCCCGGTCGATGTCATCTCACCAGCTCTTCGTCCGCCGGGCCCGATCCGGATGCGGTCGTGGCCGGAAAAAGAAATCGCGTCGAAGGCGCATCCAGCCGTCGCGGAGCCGGCGTAACCCGTTCTGCAAGCCAGGCCTGACGAATCAGCACCAATCACCAGGAGGCAGACATGCAGCTCTCGTACTTCCGTCGGGTCGCCGCGGGCGGCGCCGTCGCCGCGCTGGCCTTCGCCGGCGTCGCCGCGTTCACCGCCAGCCCCGCGTACGCCGCCACCTCGAAGGTCTCGGTCGTGCACGGCATCCCGGACACCCCGGTCGACGTCTACGTCAACGGCAAGAAGACGCTCAACAACTTCAAGCCCGGTGACGTGGCCGGCCCGCTGAACCTGGCCGAGGGCGAGTACGACATCGCCCTCACCAAGCCGGGCGAGCCGATCGGCAGCGCGATCCTCAAGGTCGACAACGCCGAGGTGCCGGGCGGGGCGAACATCAGCCTCGCCGCGCACCTCGACGCCGCCGGCAAGCCGAAGATCACGCCGTTCGTGAACGACGTCTCGAAGGTCGACGCCGGCAAGGCCCGGCTGATCGTCCGGCACACCGCCGCCGCCCCGGCGGTCGACGTGCGTGCAGGTGGCACCCCGGTCTTCAAGGGCCTGACCAACCCGAAGGAGGCCAAGGCCGACGTCGACGCCGGCACGGTGAAGGCGGACGTGGTGCTGGCCGGCACCGACACCGTGGCCATCGGCCCGGCGGACCTCAACCTCAAGGAGGGCACCGCGACGATCGTCTACGCGATCGGCTCCGCCGAGGACAAGACCCTCGACGTGGTGGCCCAGACGATCACCGGCCTGCACTCCGCCCCGGGTGGCGTGCCGAGCGGTGACGGCGGCCAGGCGGGCACCGGCGTGCAGACCTGGTGGTACGCGCTGACCGGTGCCGGCGTACTCCTGCTGCTTGGTGGTGGGGTGCGGATGGCGACCGCGCGGACCGGTCGCAAGTGACGGTGCGCAACCGCGGCGCGCTGGCGGCCCTGGCCGCCGGCGTTGCCGCGCTCACCGTCGCCACCCTGGTGGCGTGCAACTCCCAGCCGGCCGAGAACGTCGGCGCCGAGGAGGCGAGCACGCTGGCCGCCAGCGCGACCCCCTCGGCCGTCGGCGGCGACCCGTCGGTGCCGGTGACCGCCGGCGAGCTGCCCGCCGGCGCCGGGGTCGTCCCTCCGGTCCGGCTGGTGATCCCCGGGATCGACGTCACCGCCACGGTCAACGCGGTCGGCATCAACAAGCGGACCAACGAGTTCGAGGTGCCGCCCAGCGTCGATCAGATCGGCTGGTACCGCTACGGCCCCGGCCTTGAGGCGGGCGCCGGTTCGGTGGTCATCGCCGGTCACGTGGACAGCGCCAAGCAGGGCCGGGGGGCGTTCTTCCGGCTGCGCGAGCTGGACCAGGGCGACACCCTGACCGCGACCGGCAGCGACGGCAAGGCGCGAAAGTACCGGGTCGTCGCCCGGGAGGAGTACGCCAAGACCAAGATCCCGCTGGAGCGGTACTTCGCCCGCGACGGCAAGCCGCGACTGACGCTGATCACCTGCGGCGGGCCGTTCGACGCCAAGGCCCGCAAGTACCGCGACAACATCGTCGTCACGGCGGTGCCCGCCTGACCGGGCGGTCGCGACGTGCCGGGGTGGGGGAATCCCACCCCGGCACCGTCGCATGGAGCCCACTCCGCCCTCCGGCCCCCGACAACTCGGCCGTACGCTGAACGGTGATGGCTTACCTGGATCACGCGGCGACGACTCCGATGCTCGACGAGGCACTGGAGGCGTACGTCGCTACCGCCCGCGAGGTCGGCAACGCGTCCTCCCTGCACGCGGCGGGTCGTCGTGCCCGTCGTCGGGTCGAGGAGTCGCGCGAGCGGGTGGCTGCGGTACTGGGCGCCCGGCCGTCCGAGGTGATCTTCACCGGTGGGGGCACGGAGAGCGACAACCTCGCGGTCAAGGGCATCTTCTGGGCCCGCCGGGGCGCCGGCCCCGACCGCCGACGGGTGATCTCCAGCGCCGTCGAGCACCACGCCGTGCTGGACTCGGTCGACTGGCTGGTCGAGCACGAGAGAGCCGAGGTCGGCTGGCTGCCGGTGGACTCCACGGGCCGTCTCGACCCGGAGGACCTGCGTGCCGAGCTGACCGCGTACGCCGACCGGGTGGCCCTGGTCACCGCCATGTGGGCCAACAACGAGGTCGGCACCGTGCAGCCGGTGGCCGAGCTGGCCGCCGTCGCCGCCGAGTACGGCGTGCCCTTCCACACCGACGCCATCCAGGCCGTCGGCCAGGTGCCCGTCGACTTCGCCGCCAGCGGGGCCGCCGCGCTGACCGTCACCGGGCACAAGCTGGGCGGCCCGATCGGGGTGGGCGCGCTGCTGCTCGGCCGGGACGTGGCGGCCGTCCCCCTGCTGCACGGCGGCGGCCAGGAACGCGACGTCCGTTCCGGCACGCTGGACACCGCCGGCATCGTCGCCTTCGCGGTCGCCGTCGAGACCGCCGTGAAGGGTCAGCAGGAGTACGCGGCCCGGGTGGCCGCCCTCCGCGACGATCTGATCGAGCGGGTCCGCCGGGCGGTGCCCGAGGTGATCTACAACGGTGATCCGACCGACCGGCTGCCCGGCAACGCGCACTTCTCCTTCCCGGGCTGCGAGGGCGACGCCCTGCTGCTCCTGCTGGACGCCCAGGGCATCGCCTGCTCGACGGGTTCGGCCTGCTCGGCGGGGGTGGCCCAGCCCTCGCACGTGCTGCTGGCGATGGGCGCCGACGACGACCGCGCCCGTTCCTCGCTGCGTTTCACCCTCGGCCACACCAGCACCCAGGCCGACGTGGACGCCCTCGTCGCGGCCCTACCAGCAGCGGTGCAACGGGCCCGCCGAGCCGCCGCCCCCCGCACCCCCCGCTAACCCACCCCACACCCCCGGCCGGCCCCCGCCCCCACCCCGTCGATCATGAAGTTATTGCCGACCGTATCGGCGCGTCGTGGCAATAACTTCATGATCGA